>DATCVX010000719.1:0-3883 GCA_036566705.1 Arthrobacter sp.
CTTCTTCTGCGGGGCCGAACTCGCCTTCAGCGCCGCGGAATCTGGGATCTTCATTGATCTGTACCTATCAATCGGGAACAGCCCCGGAGATCGGGGTCTGTTTCCAACGTAACCCCGGTCACACAATTCCGCAAGAGGAAAATCAATTTCCACATTGTGAAACTAATTGGGAGCGCAAGTGCACGCCAAAAGCCGCCGCGAATTCGGACATCCGCCAGGGAAAACCCCGGGCGGACGTCCGGAAACGCCGCGGAAAGTCAGGGTGCTGCCGCTAGCCGCGGCCGATGAAGGGCATGCCCGCGGCCGTGATGACCACAGAACCGACACTGGCCGACGCCGGCATGCCGGCCATCAGCAACACGGCCCGGGCGGCGTCCTCAACAGGGAACATGGGCTCGACGCGGCGGCTGCCGTCAGCCTGGAGGGCTCCCGTACCCACCCCGATGGTGTCCATGATTTCGGTGGCGGTGTTGCCGATGTCGATCTGGCCGCAGGTGATGCCAAAACCGCGGCCGTCCAGCTCGATGCTCTTGGTCAGTCCGGTCATGGCATGCTTGGTCACGGTATAGGCCACGGTCCGCGGCCGGGGTGAGTGCGCCGAAATGGAGCCGTTGTTGATGATCCGGCCACCCTGCGGCTCCTGGGCCTTCATGGCCCGGACCGCGGCTGCAGCGCAGAGCATGGAGCCGGTGAGGTTCACGGCCACCGTGGCGTTCCAGTCGGCCAGGCTGATCTCATCGACGGAGGCAGCGGGGCCGAAGACGCCGGCGTTATTGAAGAGCACATCCACTCTCCCCCACCGCCGGCGGGTGGCCCCGAAAAGCCGCTCGACGTCGTC
The DNA here is from genome assembly GCA_036566705.1 of Arthrobacter sp. Lineage (GTDB taxonomy): Bacteria > Actinomycetota > Actinomycetes > Actinomycetales > Micrococcaceae > Arthrobacter. The sequence continues at coordinate 839 of DATCVX010000719.1, forward strand.
GGGCGCGGTAACGTCACAGGGCACCGCCAGCGCGTTCGGGTGCCCGTCCGCCGTCTCGAGAAGCTGCGCTTCCCGCCGCCCGGCCAAGGCCACCCGGTAACCGTCGGCAAGCATCAGCCGGGCCACCGCCCGGCCGATGCCCGAGCCGGCCCCGGTGACGACGGCGACCCGGGAGTCTGCGGGCGGGCTGGAGTCAGTCATGGACGTGCCTTTCAAAGGGGTTCCCGTCAGTGAGCGGCATCTGCGGCCACGGCGGGGACGGTCGCGGCGGACAAGGGCCAGCCTATGACAGTCTTCGGCCGCGGTGCCGCGTACGTGCGGACCTTGGAGGTGGACAGCCCCATGCGGACCAGGCCTTCGGCGATGGTCACCGCCGAGGCCACGCCGTCCACCACGGGTACGCCCGCGCGCCGGCGGATCGCCTCGTCCAGCCCGGCCATGCCGCCGCAGCCCAGGACAATGACCTCCGCCTTGTCGTCGCGGACCGCGGCCAGCGCCTGCCCGATAATGGCTTCGACGGCCCGCTCCGGCTCCTCCTCGAGTTCCAGCACCGCCATCCCGCTCGCCCGCACGGACGCACATCTCGCGTCGAGGCCTGCCAGCTTCAGCCGGTCCTCGATCAGCGGCACTGCCCGGTCCAGGGTGGTGATCACCGAGTACTTGTGGCCCAGGAACATGGCCGTGCTTGCGGCCGCCTCGGTGATGTCGACGACGGGCACGTCCAGGAGCTCCTGCAGGCCCTCCCGGCCGTGTTCGCCGTAGCCTGCCTGTATGACGGCGTCGAACGGTTCCGGGTAGGTGGCCACCCGGTCCATCACGGCAATCGCCGCCAGGTAGCTTTCGAAGTTTCCCTCGCAGGAATCCGCACCGAACCTGGGCGTGAGCCCCACAATCTCCGTCCCGGGCGCGGCGATGCTCCGGGCCTGGGCAGCGATGGAATCGGTCATGGACTGGGTGGTGTTCACATTGGCAACGAGGATGCGCATGGTTTCCTTTGGTGGTTCAGTGCGTCGGTGCGGGGCAGCGTGTCAGTGCGTGCTGGCCACGGCGATGGCCTCGCCGTCGACGTCCTCGAATTGCTGTGTGCGGTCGGCGATCAGGTAGTAGGTGAGGGCGGCCAGGCCGGCGCCGAAGAACCAGGCAAACGGGGCGGCAGGCTCCAGGGCCGGCACGAAGGCGATGAGGATCGCGACGGCGGATGCCGGCAGCAGCGCGATGATCGCCTTGGGATTGACGCCCTTTGTGTAGAAGTACGCGCCGGCCGGGCTTTCGCTGTACAGCTCGGGGACGTTGACCTTGCCGCGGCGCAGCAGCCAGTAGTCGGCCATGACCACGCCGAACAGCGGTCCCAGCAGGGCGCCGAGCCCGCCAAGGAAGTACACAATGACCAGCGGGTTGTTGTAGAGGTTCCACGGCAGGATGACCAGGCCGATGGTGCCGCTGACCCAGGCGGCTTTCCGGAAGTCGAGGCGCTTGGGGAACAGGTTGGTCAGGGCGTAGACAGGGGCCACGAAATTGGCCATCAGGTTCACGGCGATGGTCAGGATGAGGATGGCGAGGCACGCGAGGACCAGGAACAGCGTGTTCGGGATGCTCTCCACGATGTCGGACGGCGTTTCGATGATGGCTCCGTTGATCTTGTACTGCCCGCCGGCGAGGACCACAACGATGGCGCCGAACAGCAGCATGTTGATGGGGATGCCCCAGAAGTTTCCCCTGACGATCGATTTTTTGGACACGGCCGAGCGGGTGAAGTCGCAGAAGTTCAGGACGAACGTGCCGTAGATGGATACCCACAGGGCGCCGCCGGCGAAGATGGTCCGCCACATTTCGCCGCCTTCGAGCCCGCGGATGCCGGTCCACTGGATGGCGCCCTTGGCCTCGATGAAAACCCAGGCCGCGAGCAGCACCATGGTGATGAGGATGACGGGTCCGGCGAACGCCTCGTACTTGCGGATCATTTCCATCCCGAAGCTGACGATCACCAACTGGATGATCCAGAGTGATACGAAGGCGATCCAGCCCAGCGTGGACAGGCCGAGGATGGAGTTGGTGTCCAGTTCATGCAGCGACGGAACCATGGCCACAAGCATGACCCGCAGCACCACCGAGGCCAGGAAGGTCTGGATGCCGAACCAGGCCACGGCCACTGCACCGCGCAGCAGGCTGGCAAGCTGGGCCCCGCGGATGCCGAAGCTGATCCGGCTCATGACCGGGAACGGCACGCCGGTCTTTTGGCCCATAAAGCCGGAGAAGCTGAGCAGCGCAAAGAGCAGGACGGCGCCAATGGCGAGGGCTGCGAGGATCTGCCAGCCGCCAAGGCCCAACGAGAAGAGGCCGACGGCGAACGCGTAGTTGCCGAGGCTGTGCACGTCATTCGCCCACAGGGTGAAAATGCTGTACCCGGTCCAGCGGCGGCCGTGCCGCTTCGTCGGGGCGAGGTCCGCGTTGTAGAGGCTGGGGCTGATGGCCTGGCCGGCGGCGGTGCTTGCTGTTTCGCACAGGGCATCGATGCCCGAGGCGGGGTGGATCGGCTTGCCCGACAGCACTGTCGGGGCGGGAGCCGGTTCGACGCCGACTGGTGGAGTCGTATGCATCTGGATCTCCAGTTCTGGGATTTCCGCGGTGGTGAGCCCTATCAAACGTTCTCTGCTGTTATTCCACATCGCGAAATGAAGTTATTGAATAGTGAAATAAGGGTATGAGGTGGATCACCTCCCGGTCAAGGTCCGGCGGCTCGTGTGGCGGTCACAAACGGTCCGCAGCGCGGCGCGTGACGCGCGTTGGCCCGGGGCGCGCTGGTCATATTGACCGCAGAGCCGCCTGCTCGATAATCTCGAATGGCAAAATTGTTTTCTCACAATACGAAAACAAGAGCCCAACATTCAAAGATGAAACGAGGCTGACGTGGCTGCAGGAGAAGATACCTCCCATATCCTCAGCGGGTTGACTAACCAGCTGCCTGATCGTGATCCGGAAGAGACCGCCGAGTGGGTTGAGTCCCTGGATTCGCTGATCAGGGAACAGGGCACCGAGCGTGCCCAA
>DATCVX010000720.1:0-1726 GCA_036566705.1 Arthrobacter sp.
AATTTCGAAGGTCTCAGGGCTCGCAGCGTGCGCAGCCGACCCCCTACTAGAGCGAAAGTTTGCAGCAAGAAGGCCCGGCGGCCACCGTGAAGGTGGCTGCCGGGCCTTTCGCTTGTGCGAGGTTTCGGGGCCCTAGATCAGGGCATCGGAGAGGTGGTTCGGGGTGCCGAATCGGTGGGCGGTGATGCTGATGGCCTGCTCGTGCAGGAACGGCAGCAGCTCCACCCGACCGGCCTCGGTGACCGGGTGGGCGTAGATCGCCAGGTCCGGGCGGCCGTCGGTGGCCTCCGCCAGTGCGGTGGCATCGCCGCCGATCAGGCGGATCCGGGCACCGGACAGCTTGCCCGCAGCGGCAAGGCGTGCCGCCGAAGCCAGCCAGCCGGCGTCGGACACCAACGTGACGGTGACATCCAGGCCGGTGAGCACGGAGCGCAGCTGGGCGGGAAGTTCGACGGCGGTGGATACCGTCAGTGCCGAACCGGCCAGGACGCCGGCGGCCACGGCCCGCGCCAGGTGGGCGAGCGGGGCACCTTCGGAAAGCCGTACGGTGACCGGCAGCGCACGGTAGCGGAAGATGTTCCGCTCCGCACTGAGGCCGGAGACGTCCTTGGCCGTGCCGAATTCGTCGGCCCAGGCCTGGGCGTCGGAGGCCAGTGCCCGCTGCAGGGATTCCAGTTCGGCCGGCTGCAGGGAGGCTGCAGTCGCGTCGAGGACGCGGCGGACGGCCGTATTGGTGACGGTGGCCGTGGCCGTGGCTTCGGTGCCGACCCAGTCGCCGAGGCCGGCCAGGTAATTGGGCCCGCCGGCCTTGGTGCCCGCGCCCACGGCGGACTTCTTCCAGCCGCCGAAGGGCTGGCGCTGCACAATGGCGCCGGTGATGCCGCGGTTGACGTACAGGTTGCCGGCCTGGATGGAGTCCAGCCAGATGCCGAGCTCGTCCGGGTTCAGGGAGTGCAGGCCGGCGGTGAGGCCGTACTCGATCTGGTTCTGGATGGCGATGGCTTCTTCAAGGGTCTCAGCCGTCATCACGCCCAGGACCGGTCCGAAGAACTCGGTGAGGTGGAAGTAGGACCCGCGGCGGACGCCGTGGCGCACCCCCGGGCTCCAGAGCCGGCCGGTCCCGTCCAGCTTGCGCGGTTCCACGGCCCAGCTTTCGCCTTCGCCGAGAGTGGTGAGCGCGTTCAGGAGCTTGCCGTTGGCGGGCTCGATGATGGGGCCCATCTGGCTGGTGGGGTCCTGCGGGTAGCCCACCTTCAGGGAGGTGACGGCGTCGACCAGCTGGTTGTGGAACCGCTTGGACTTGGCCACGGAACCCACGAGGATCACCAGTGAGGCGGCGGAGCACTTCTGGCCGGCGTGGCCGAAGGCGGAGTAGGCCACGTCCTTGGCGGCAAGGTCAAGATCCGCGCTGGGGGTAACGATGATGGCGTTCTTGCCGCTGGTCTCTGCCAGGAGCGGCAGGTCCTTGCGGAACGAACGGAACAGCTCGGCGGTTTCGTAGCCGCCGGTCAGGATCACACGGTCCACGGCAGGGTGGGAGATCAGCTGCTGGCCGAGCTCACGCTCGCCGAGCTGGACCATGGTGAGCACGTCCTTCGGGACGCCTGCTTCCCACAGGGCCTCGACCATCACGGCACCGCTGCGGCGGGCCTGCTTTGCGGGCTTGATGACGACGGCGGAGCCGGCGGCGAGTGCCGCGAGGGTGGACCCGGCCGGGATGGCGACC
>DATCVX010000721.1:0-3815 GCA_036566705.1 Arthrobacter sp.
CGCGGACAGCACTCGCGCCTCGTAGGATTGATCCTGTGACTGACTCCTTCCGTATCCGCCCTGCCCGCACCGGCGATGTGGCCGCCATTAAGAGACTGGTGGCACCGCTGGCGGACCAGCGGATCCTGATGGCCAAGGAGACGGTGGCGTACTACGAGAGCCTGCAGGAGTTCCGGATTGCAGAATCGGCCGACGGCGACGTGATCGGCTGCGGCGCCCTGCACGTGATGTGGGAAGACCTGGCCGAAGTCCGAACCCTTGCCGCCTCGGATGCGTGGCGTGGCAAGGGTGTGGGCCACGTGCTGGTGGAGAGCCTGCTGGAGGAGGCCCGGGCGCTCGGCGTTGCCCGCGTTTTCTGCCTCACCTTCGAGGTGGACTTCTTCAAACGCCACGGCTTCGACGTGATGGAGGACCAGTCCGCGGTGGACCCTGTGGTCTACTCCGAACTGCTCCGCTCCCATGACGAAGGCGTGGCCGAATTCCTTGACCTCGCGAGGGTAAAGCCCAACACCCTGGGCAATACCCGCATGATCAAGTTCCTCTAACCTCCGCAGCCCAGCCGCAACAGCCGTCTGAGCAACAGCAGCCCTGCCTTCCCCGGACGGCGGGGCTGCGTCATGCCAGGACATCTCCTTGCTTTAGTCAATTTGATAGATAAACTATGGAAGGCCTGTGTTTGGGGGCACGTGCGCAAGGGACAGTCATTGGGGGCTGTCCCTTTCGTCGTTCCCGGGACGGGCAGCGCCAGCGGAGCAACGCCGTGGGCCCGCGGCAAGCGGCCGGAACTACCGCAGCTTCAGCGGCGGTAGTAGGGTCAATGTGACACCCGCCAGACGGACCGCCCGGGAGCGCCGCCATGAAAAAACTCATCAATGATCCCCGCGCCGTGGTGGACGAGTCGGTGGACGGCTTTGGCTTGGCACACGCGAATCTGGTCGCCGTCAATGCGGACCCCCGGTTCATCATCCGCAAGGACGCGCCGGTGGCCGGCAAAGTGGGGCTGGTTTCCGGCGGCGGAAGCGGCCACGAGCCGCTGCATGCCGGCTTTGTTGGCATGGGAATGCTCGACGCCGCCGTGCCGGGAGCGGTGTTCACCTCGCCGACGCCGGACCAGATCCTTCCGGCGACGCAGGCAGTTGACTCCGGTGCCGGCGTCGTGCAAATCGTCAAGAACTACACCGGCGACGTGCTGAACTTCGAAACAGCCGCCGAGCTGGCCGAGGCGGAAGGCGTGCAGGTCCGCACCGTGCTGGTGAACGACGACGTCGCCGTGGAGGACTCGCTGTACACGGCAGGGCGGCGGGGCGTGGGCGGCACCGTGCTGGTGGAGAAGATCGCCGGAGCGGCTGCTGAGCGGGGAGACAGCCTGGACGAGGTCGCTGCAATCGGCGCGCGGGTCAACAGCAACGTCCGCACCATGGGCGTTGCGCTGTCGGCTTGCACCGTACCCCATGCCGGCACCCCCAGTTTCGACCTGGCGGACAACGAGATCGAGATCGGCATCGGGATCCACGGCGAACCAGGCCGGCACAAGATCCCGCTGGAGAACGCGGACACCATCACGGACATGCTGCTCGAACCCGTGCTCAGCGACCTGGGCATCGCGGCCGGCGACAAAGTGCTCCTGTTCGTCAACGGGATGGGCGGGACGCCGCTGAGCGAGCTCTACATTGTGTTCCGCCGGGCCGCCCGGGTGATCGCGGACAGGGGCGCCACGGTGGAACGCTCCCTGGTGGGGAACTACATCACCGCCCTGGAGATGCAGGGCTGCTCCATTTCGGTCCTTCGGCTGGACGATGAGCTGACCGCGCTCTGGGACGCCCCGGTGCACACGGCCGCCCTGCGCTGGGGAGTGTAGCCATGGTGCTCGACGCGAACTGGGCCGTGAAATGGCTGACGCTTTGTGCGCAGGCCATGGCGGAAAACCGGGTGTGGCTCATTGAACTGGACCGCGCCATCGGGGACTCGGACCACGGCGAAAACATGGACCGCGGCTTCCAGGCTGTGCTGGACAAACTTGCCGAGGTGCCGCCTGAGACGCCCGGGGCCGCACTCAAGCTGACGGCCATGACGCTGATATCCAAGGTGGGCGGTGCTGCCGGTCCGCTGTACGGAACCGCCTTCCTGCGGGCCGCAGCCGCGCTGGGCGACGCGATGGAGGTGGAGCCGGCTGCGTTTGCGGGGGCCCTGCTCGCAGCCAGGGACGGCATCGTGGCCCGCGGCAAGGCGGAGCGGGGCGACAAGACCATGGTGGACGCGTGGACGCCGGCCGCCGAGGCCGCGGTTGCGGCCGCCGCGGACGGGGCAGGCAGCGTCCTTGAGGTCCTGGTGGCCGCCGCCGAAGCCGCCGAGGCAGGCGCCGCCGCCACGGATCCGATGGTGGCCCGCAAGGGACGCGCCAGTTACCTGGGGGAGCGGAGCGCAGGCCACCGCGATCCGGGAGCTGCCTCCAGCGCCCTGATCCTCCGCGCGGCAGTCGGGGCCGCGGCGTGACCGTTGCCCTGGTTGTGGTTTCCCATAGTGAAAAAATTGCCGACGGCGCCGCGGAACTTGCCGCGCAGATGGCACCTGATGTCTCCATTGTGGCTGCAGGGGGCACCACGGACGGGCGCATCGGCACCAGCCTGGAGAAGGTCATGGCTGCCTTGGAACAGGCTGCCGGCGAGGATGGCGTGGTCATCCTCGCCGATCTGGGATCCGCCGTGATGACTGCGGAATCCGCACTGGAGTTTGCCGGGGAGCCGGACGGTGTGGTGCTGGCGGACGCTCCGCTGGTTGAGGGGCTGGTGGCTGCTGCCGTGGCGGCGCAAGGCGGTGAGGACGTGCACGCGGTCAAACGCGCGGCGGAAGCGGTGTACGGCTCCGCAAAGGGAGTGCCGCCGTCGTCCTCCATCAGTGCCGTCGAGGAGGGCTCGGTGACGGGGGCAGGACCGGAATTCACCGGCGACTTCGAACTCATCAACCAGGCGGGAATGCACGCACGCCCGGCCGCCAAAATCGCAGGCGGGCTGTCGTCGCTGGACGCGCGCGTGACCGTCAACGGCCTGGACGGGACGTCAATGACGGCACTGATGACCCTCGCAGCCGGCAAAGGCTCGGTGCTGCACGTTGAAGCCTGGGGCGTCGACGCCGAGCGGGCTGTGAACTACGTCGGCGGGCTGGTCCAGGCCGGATTCGGGGAGCCGTAGGGCCTTGCCGGTGCCATCTTTGGGCCCTCCACGGTGTGTTCACGCCTGTCCTGTCAGGGCCTGCGAATATCATCGATGCCATGGAACGGCTCGACATCGATGACAACTGCCCGCCGCTGGTGGTTCTGGACGGACAGACATCCATCGAGGAGCTGTTCGCCGAACTCGGATTCGAGTGGCGGCCGGATTCGGGCCTGTCCGGCCCGGACGTTGGTGTGCCCGCGGGCGGAATGGCGGGGCAGGCCACCCTGTTCTGACGGACGCGAACTCATCACCCCGGGTTCACGTGCCGTTAAGGACGATGCCCTAGATTGTCCCTTCAGGCACTCTCTGCTCGAAGGGATCCATCATGGCCAATATCGCTGAAATTCTGGGCAGGCTAACCCCTGAAGAACTCGACGGCCTGCGGGGCCTTGGCCCGCAGGGCCATCTGACCAAGCCCCTCGTGGAAGCCCTGGACCGGGCCGCCGGAGGGGCCGGGGCCGGCCGCGGCTACTACGTGCCCACCGGCAGCGTCAGCGAGACCGGCGGCCCCCATCTCGTCCTGCGCAGCGACGTCTCCGCGTGGCTTTTCGGGACAGCCCCCCAGGTACCCCACACCGGGGCATCCGACCCGGCAGCCCAGCA
>DATCVX010000722.1:0-2125 GCA_036566705.1 Arthrobacter sp.
TCCATCTCCGATGTGATGCTGGCCAACGAACTGACCTGGCGCAGCGAAGCGGAACTCCGGGAAAAACTGCTGGCACTGTGGGCGGTCATGCGCGAATGCGTGGACAACGGCTGCGCTGCGGAAGGCATCCTCCCGGGCGGCCTTAACGTCAGGCGACGGGCGCCGTCGTTGTTCCAGACCCTGACGGCGGACACCGGAGTGACCGACCCGCTCCGTGCCATGGAATGGGTCAACCTGTTTGCGCTGGCCGTCAACGAGGAAAACGCCGCCGGCGGCCGGATCGTCACCGCACCCACCAACGGCGCGGCGGGGATCGTCCCGGCGGTGCTGCACTACTACGTGAAGTTCGTGCCCGGTGCCAACGACGACGGTGTGGTCCGCTTCCTGCTGGCCGCGGCCGCCGTCGGAATCCTGTTCAAGATCAATGCCTCCATCTCCGGCGCCGAAGTGGGCTGCCAGGGCGAGGTCGGTTCGGCCTGCTCCATGGCCGCCGCCGGCCTCTGTGAAGTCCTGGGCGGCACGCCGGGGCAGGTGGAGAACGCCGCTGAAGTGGGCATTGAGCACAACCTGGGCCTGACCTGTGACCCGGTCGGCGGGCTGGTGCAGATCCCCTGCATCGAGCGCAATGCCATCGCCAGCGTCAAAGCCATCAACGCCGCCCGCCTTGCCCTGCACGGCGACGGCAGCCACAAGGTATCCCTCGACAAGGCGATCAAGACCATGAGGGAAACCGGCGCCGACATGAAAAGCAAATACAAGGAGACGTCCCGGGGTGGCCTCGCGGTAAACGTCATCGAATGCTGACTCGGTGAAGTACGTGAAGCCCCGGGTGTGCATGTACGCCCGGGGCCAGCCCATTACTCGAATGCCTGGCCAGGCACCCTGTCCCATTGGAGCAAGAAGTGACCCTCAAACGACTCCCCTACGAACATATCGCCGTCACGGGCGGCAGCCGCGTCAAGCGCGGCATGGCTGAGATGCTCAAGGGCGGCGTCATCATGGACGTCGTCAACGTCGAACAGGCCCGCATCGCCGAAGATGCCGGTGCCGTTGCCGTGCCGGTCATGGGCACCGGCTTGCTGAGCGCGGCTGGTAGAACGTGACATCTGTGGCGACATATCCAGCCCGGACCGCAAGCGGACGTGGGCTACGCGCGGACTGGTCACGGCTTACCGGCCACACGGTGGAGGTGTGGCTTTTGGGTGAGCATGTCATGACCGGCGTGGTTGAGCAGGCTGCTGATGATGATTCCGTGCTCTGGATAGCGGGGTCAGGAGCCTTTACGCGGAGGCTCTTCGACAAATCCACCGGCTACAAGGTCTGGGTGTAGAAGGGTGGTTTGAGGCGCGCAGAGTAGGGTTCCTTGCATGGACATCAATGCGGTGCCTGGTTTCCGGCGCGTACCGGCCTGACCGTGGACCGGGATCGCTTCCTCCAGCGCTGGCTTGTGTCCGTGACGCTTGCGGAAGCCGCGGGTTTTGCCATCCCGGCAGTTGTGGGTGGCATCCTGAGCCTCCTCGCCGCCCCGGCGGGCCTGGTTTATCCGGCAATGGTCCTTGCCGGCGCGTGCGAAGGCGCCTTGCTCGGATTCGGCCAGTCCCTGGGCTTCGGAGGCGCCGTTCCCCGGTCGCGGTGGATGCTGGCGACGGCGGCGGGAGCGGCGGCCGCGTGGTCGATTGGGATGCTCCCCAGCAGCCTGGGCGGGATCGACTTTGGTTCGCCCTGGGCAGTTGTCCTCACAGCTGTGCTCGGCTGTCTGCTTCTGCTTTCCATTCCGACACTCCAGTGGTGTGTCCTCCGCCGCCAAGGCCTGCGGACCGCTTTCTGGATTCCCGTCAATGCGGGATCCTGGGCCGCGGGTATTCTGTGGACGCTGGCCCCGTCGCCGTTCATTGACGAAACCACCCCGGCGCCGGCTCTCTTCGGTGTCTACCTGCTGGCCGGGCTGCTCATGGCGGCCACAGTGGCGGTGCTGACCGGATTCGCCGCCCGGCGCATTGCTTCCGACGCCGCCGGATCGCGATCACCAGCGGACGTGTCTCCTACATAAGGCGCTCTCCGGTGACGCGGACGAGATGATTCAGCAGCGCATCCTGAAAAGCCACGTCGTAGACCGCGGCGTGGG
>DATCVX010000723.1:0-1556 GCA_036566705.1 Arthrobacter sp.
GGCGACCTGGACGCTGTGGGGGTCCCAGGCATCAGGCTCGCTGATGCTGCGCTGGCCCATGAGGCCAGGCCGCTGGCTTATTGGCCGGACGGCACCGTCAAATGGACCGCCCATTCTGTGGTGGTTCCGGCGGGCACGGACGCCGCGGCGTTGGAACCGAAGCTTGCCCCGGACTTGGCACCGGCCGCTTCGCCGGCACCACCCGCGAAGCCGTCCCGGCTGCTGGCGGCCTCCGACGGCCGGACCATCCGCGTGGACACCGAAGCCTTTAAGGTGGCCATCCCCGCTGGAAGCCAGACGGCGGGGTCGGCGCTCACCGGCCCGTTTACTTCACCCGACGGACGCCAACTGGGCGACGCACTGCGGCTCGTCGTGAGTGCGCCGGATGCCGAGGCCAGTGTCGAGTCCGCGGAGATCGAAACCCCGGGGGCCGTGCGGACGGTGGTCCGGATCGAAGGGTCCGTCGCCGCCCGTGGCACCGAACTGCTCCGGTTCATCATCCGGCTCACATTCTTCGCCGGGCAGGCCACCGTGCAGGTCACCCAGACGCTGCTGTTCCAGGACGCGGCCAAGGACCGCATCATCAAGGGCATCGGAATGCGGCTGGACCGCAGCCTCAGCGGGGACCTGCTCAACCGCCGGGTCAGCATCGCCGGGGACACCGCCGTCTACACCGAACCCGTGCAGTCGCTCTACACCCGGCCCTTCAGCGGCGGTAACCCGGACTACGCGCGCCAGCTCGCCGGCGCGGCCGTCGCCGAGACACCGGAGACAGCGGAGCTGTTCGCCGTCGGTCGTCAGAACGCCGTCTGGTCCGCTTTCCGCGTGACGCAGGAATCCGAGGACTACTTCCGGCTTGAGAAGCAGACCAAAGCCAGGCTGCTGCCGGTCCGGATGGGCAAGGGCCACCGCAGCCAGGGGCTCCTGTACGCCGGCGACACGACAGGCGGGGTGGCCATTACCCTGCGCGGCTTCTGGCAGAAGTTCCCGGCGGCCCTGGAAGTGGACGGGATGGCCGTGGATTCCGCTGCGTTCACGGCATGGTCCTGGGCCGAGTCCGTGGAACCCATGGACCTGCGCCACTACACGGACGAATGCCACGTGGCCAGCGCCTACGAAGGTTTCGACGAACTGCGCTCCACCCCGGAAGGCGTGGCCAATACCTCCCACATCACCTTTGACTTTGTGGCGGCTTCCCCGTCCAACGACTGGCTGTGGGACCTCGCCTGCGAACGCCAGCAGCCCGCCCAGCCCGTCTGCGCCCCGGAGCTGTACTACTCCTCCCGCGCCGCCGGCACCACCTGGGGGCTTCCTGAAACGGAACCCGCGGGCGCCGCCGTCGAACAGCGGCTCGACGGGCTGGTGGACTTCTACACCCGGGAAGTGGAGCAGCGCGGCTGGTACGGCTACTGGAACTACGGCGACTTTATGCACAGCTATGACCAGTACCGCCACCAGTGGCGTTATGACCTGGGCGGCTTCGCCTGGGCCAACAACGAACTGGCACCGAACATGTGGCTCTGGCAGTCGTTCCTGCGCAGCGGCGACGCACGGGC
>DATCVX010000724.1:0-3976 GCA_036566705.1 Arthrobacter sp.
AGGAACCCATTTCCTTCAACGCCGATGACCTGCGTGCCGAGAAGGAGAAGGTCCTGGCCGCGGTCAAGCTCCCCGATGACCTGTCCACGCATTCAGCGCGCGGCCAGTTCGCCGGCGGCTGGCAGGGCGGGGAACAGGTCCAGGGCTACCTGGAGGAAGACGGGATCCCCGCCGATTCCACCACCGAGACGTTCGCGGCGATCCGGGTGGACATCCACACCCGGCGCTGGGCCGGGGTGCCGTTCTACCTTCGTGCCGGCAAGCGACTGGGCCGGCGCGTCACCGAAATCGCGGTGGTGTTCAAGCGTGCACCGAACCTGCTGTTCCGTGACCACGGGGAAGACGACTTCGGCCAGAACGCGGTGGTCATCCGGGTCCAGCCCGATGAGGGCGCCACGATCCGGTTCGGGTCCAAGGTCCCGGGCACGCAGATGGAAGTCCGCGACGTGACCATGGACTTCGGTTACGGGCATTCCTTCACCGAGTCCAGCCCCGAGGCGTACGAACGGTTGATCCTGGACGTCCTGCTTGGTGAGCCGCCGCTGTTCCCGCGGCACGAGGAAGTGGAACTGTCCTGGAAGATCCTGGACCCGTTCGAGGACTACTGGGCCGAACTGAACGAACAGCCAGAACCCTACGCGCCGGGCAGCTGGGGCCCCGCCTCGGCTGATGAGCTGCTGGCCCGTGACGGACGAACCTGGAGAAGGCCATGATTGTAGATTTGCCGGACACCACCACCTCGAAGATCTCCAAGAAGATCATGTCGCTGCGCGAGCAGGGCGGCGTGATCGCCCTGGGCCGGGTCCTGACCCTGGTGGTCGTGACCAAATCCGGGTTGGAGGAAGAAGCGATCGAGGCCGCGAACGAGGCCAGCAAGGAACACCCCTGCCGGATCATCGTCCTCGCCGACGCCGGAGCGCAGGCCCCGGACCGGCTCGACGCGCAGATCCGGGTCGGGGGGGACGCCGGCGCCTCGGAGGTCATCGTGCTCCGCGGCTACGGCGAGCTCGCGCACGAGTCCGAGTCGCTCGTCGCGGCGCTGCTGCTGCCGGACGCCCCGATCGTGGCCTGGTGGCCGCACGGGGCACCGGAGAACGCGTGTGAGACCTCCATCGGCCGTATCGCGCACCGCCGGATCACGGATTCGGCGAACGAGTCCGATCCGCAGCTGGCGCTGGAGAACATCCGGTCCACGTACAAGGCCGGCGACACCGACCTCGCCTGGACCCGGCTGACAAACTGGCGGATCCAGCTCGCAGCGGTCCTGGACCAGGTGGACTCCTCCCCGGTGACTGCCGTCGCCGTCGAAGGCGCCTCCGACTCCCCCAGTACCATCCTGCTCGCGGCCTGGCTCACACTGTCCCTGGACGCGCCCGTTACCATCGTTGCGGACCCCGCCGGGACCGGCATCCGCCGCGTCCGGCTCTCCCGCCCCGGCGGCGATGTGCAGCTCTTCCGCCCGGGACTCTCCGTCGCGGAACTCACCCAGCCCGGACAGCCAGCCCAGCGCATCTCCCTGCCACGCCGCAGCCTCCGCGACTGCCTCGCAGAAGAACTCCGCCGGCTCGACCCCGACGAGGTCTTCGGAGAAGTGATTACTATTGGACTGCCACGAACCAATCTAAGGAGCGTCCGACCCAGTGAGCGTTGAGCCAAGAGTAAGCATTCATCCTGATTCGTCCGTCCTGATGGCTGCCATCGCGGCCCGCCTGATCACCAAACTGGTGGACGTCCAGGACAAGTACGGTGAGGCCACGGTGGTGCTGACCGGCGGCACGGTAGGCATCGGTACGCTGAAGGCTGTTGCTGACTCTCCGGCGGCGCCGGCCGTCAACTGGTCCAAGGTGAACTTCTGGTGGGGTGACGAGCGCTTCGTCGGCGCCAACGACGCCGACCGAAACACCAAGCAGGCGTTCGATGCCCTGCTCTCGCACATTCCTGTTGATCCCGCCAGGATCAACCAGCCGGGGTCTTCGGACGACTTTGCGACACCCGAGGAGGCCGCAGAGGACTACGCGCGCCGTCTCCGGGAAGCAGCCGAGGCCGAACACGCCGCCGACATGTCGGACGACCGCCCGGACGAAGCGGGCATCCTTCCGCGGCTCGACGTTGTCCTGCTGGGCGTTGGCCCCGATGCCCATGTGGCGTCGCTGTTTCCGGAGCAGGGAGGCATCCGGGAGAAGTCACTGACCGTCGTCGGTGTGCACAACTCCCCCAAGCCTCCGCCGCTGCGTGTATCGCTGACGCTGCCGGCCATCAACACCGCGGCCGAAGTCTGGATGGTGGTGGCAGGTGAGGACAAGGCCGGCGCCGTGGGCCTTGCCCTTGCGGGCGCCAACCCGGTCCAGGTTCCTGCGGCAGGTCCGCGGGGCACCTCCCGCACTTTGTGGCTTATCGACGAGAACGCGGCCTCACGGGTCCCGCAGCAGCTCGTCCGAAGGGACGCCGCGGGCGCGTAGCTTTTCCAGAGCTCCGGCCAGGACGTCTTCAGCGTCCTGGTCGGAGCGTCTCTCTTTAACGTATTCCAGATGGCTCTTGTAGCCCTCGTCCGGGGCGTCCATGCCCGCAGCTTCCCTGCCGTCCCTTGACGCCGGGGCCCCGCACCTGCGGCAATCCCACAGCACCGGGATCTGGTCCTCCGGCAGCTTGATGAACACCGGGCTCGTCTCGTGTCCTTTGGCGCACCAGTAGGTAACGCGGATGCGCGGCAGACTCTCGCCGTGAAGATCTTCGGACTGGTGCCTGGGGCCGGCTCCCTCTGTGACACCCACACGGGTGCCGCGGAAGCCTGAAGCACTATGTACCATCGGGGACTCCTGACCGCTTAAAAGAAAACTGTGGCTGTTGGGAGCCAACAGCCACAGTTTAGTTCGGAGTTTCCCCTGGCGGCAGTGCCGGGCGGGGATCAGTTCTGCAGGGTCAGGAGTCGCCTGAACCGCTGAAACGCATGATGAGGCCAAGGGCGATGATTACAACGCCCCACGTCACGCCCAGGATCACCGTGAACCTGTTCAGGTTCCGTTCAGCCACGCCGGAGGAACTCAGTCCGGAGCTCATGCCGCCACCGAACATGTCCGACAGGCCGCCGCCCCGTCCCTTGTGCAGGAGGATAAGCAGCGTCAGCAGAAGGCTGGTGATGCCCAGGAGGATCTGCAGAATGACATGAAGAACGTCCACGACGGCCTTTCAGAAGATTGGAATGCGGGAGCCTTGCTGCTGGCGGACTAGTCCGTCAGCAGGTGACTCTCGAACCTGACAATATTAGCAAACTCCGCGGGGTCGAGGCTTGCGCCGCCGACCAACACGCCGTCGACGTCACGTTCCTTGAGAATGGCGGCCACGTTGCTGGCCTTGACGGAGCCGCCGTAGAGCAGCCGTGTCTTGGCTGCGACGTCGTCCCCGAAGATGGTGGCCAGTTCGGTCCGGATGGCCGCGCACAGCTCCTGGGCGTCTTCCGGACCCGCCACCTCGCCGGTGCCGATGGCCCAGACGGGCTCGTACGCCACAACAAGCTCGGCCGCCTGTTCGGGTGTCAGGCCGGCAACGCCCGCGCGGAGCTGCACCAGGGTGTGCTCGACGTGGGTACCGGCCTGGCGGATTTCGAGGCCTTCCCCGACGCAGAGCACGGGGACAATTCCGTGTTTGAAGGCCGCCTTGACCTTGGCGTTGAGGACTTCATCGGACTCGTTGTGGATGGTGCGGCGTTCGCTGTGGCCCACCAGCACGTACTTGCAGCCCAGCTTGCCGAGGAACTGCCCCGAAATGTCGCCCGTGTAGGCTCCGGAATCGAACTGGGAAAGGTCCTGGCCGCCGTAGGCCACCTCGAGCTCGTCGCCCTGCACGAGCGTCTGCACGCCGCGGAGGTCCGTGAACGGAGGGAAGACAGCAACCTCGACCCGGCTGTAGTCGTGCTTGGCGTCAGACAGGGTCCAGGCCAGTTTCTGCAGGAGGGTGATGCCCTGGACATGGTCCATGT
>DATCVX010000725.1:0-1988 GCA_036566705.1 Arthrobacter sp.
ACCGCAGCGACAGTGAACGGTACGGCCAAGGTCACCGATATCCGGGCTCCGAGCGCCAGGTTCCGCCGCAGTACGCCTGCCGCAAAAAAGGCTCGGGCGGTCCAGAAGAGGAACGCGAATGCCAGCATGAATGCCACAGGCCAGGCTTCCATGGCGTCGCCAAGCACGCCGGCGAGGAGAAGAGACGCCACCGGCGCCCACTCTGCTGCTCCGCCCAGTCGTGCGGCCAGAACAAGACTGGTGGCCAGCGCCACTGCCACGGGCATCCACAAGGGAACATCGCCCACCTGGCCGGGTGCCCCGTCCCGGAGGAACCCGGCGGACAGGGCGAGGCTGGCGTACACCAACGTAACGAGTACCTGGATGCCGAACGTGGCCACCGCGTCCACGAGCCAACGACGCTGCAGGGTACGCGCGGACGCTTCGGACCGGTTCTGCTGACTTTCAGGTTGGGGGAACCACTGGCTCAACCTGGCAGCCGCGAAGGCCACGGCCACTCCCTGGACAGCGAGAAGTCCTGCCGCGGCCAGAAAGGCATCACTCCCCCGGCCGGTCAGGTGCCAGATTTCGACGGCGGCGGCCAGGGTAACTGATATCCGCGCCGCATAGAAGTTGGCAAGCCGGAGGCGGGTCCCGGGCACTGCCGCCAGCAGACCAAAGTAGCAACCGCACACGGCCATGATGAGCGCATATTCGGCTTTGTCCAGCAGCAGCGGAACGCAGGTGGCTGCCGCTGCCACGGCCGGCACCACCAACGGGTGCAGCACCATCAGGGGCCGGACATAGACCGGAGGCAGCCAGCCGGGCCGGGCCAGGGCCAGCAGTGTGAGCACGACCGCCACACCGATCAGGGACGCGAAATACCAGACCAGTGCGCCGCCCAGGACGGACACGCCGGACCACGCCGTGGATGCCACGAAGGTCAGCGACAGGTAGACCAGCACGCGGCTCTCCAGGCGGACGGCCGCAGCCACGTACGCCACGGTGCCAATCAATGAGGTGATCAGCCAGGCCGTGGGGCCATGGTGGAGGGCGAAGTTGTACAGGGCCAGTCCGGTGACCGGAACCAGGGCCAGTCCGGTACCAGCAAACGCCACGGCCGCCGGCCGCAGGCGTGGCGCCCGGGTGTGAAGAACGAACCCCGCGGCGTAGAACGCGGCCGTTACGGCGCAGACTCCGGCGAAGCGCAGCATCGGAGGGAGGCTGGTACCGATGAACAGTGCAGCTGCGGCGACCAGGAGGAGGCTGGCCACGTAAAGGGTGATGTTGATGTTCTGCCTGTCCCGCTTCTCACGCCGTGCCTGCCGTTCTGCGGGCGTCTCAGCCTGCTGCGGAGCGGCGAAGCGGATAGGCGGCGGCACCGGGAGGTCCACGCGGGCAAACGGTGCCTGCCGGGCGGCAGGCAGTTCGGAAGCCGGGCCGGGCTCGATGAGGGAACCAATATTGTGGACCGCTGCCACTTCCGGCGTAACCGCGGGGACTGCTTGCGGCGGCGGAACCGGCGCCGGAGGGCTGGTGGCCTGCCGGGAGCCCTCGACTTTTGCCATGGCGTCCAGCCACCCCTGAAGGTGGCCGGCGCGATAGCCCGCTTCATAAGATTCGTCCGGCATGGTGAACCCTCTCCGACGGGCAGGATGACTCCGGCCCAATTAATCCAGTGATTGGATTAATTGTAGCAAAGAACAGCCCCGCTGCACTAGCAGCGGGGCTGTTCCAAACTTCTCGTCAGGCCGTCAGACGGCCATACCGATCAGCGGGATCAACAAGAATTACTTGATGATCTTGGTAACGCGTCCTGAACCAACGGTGCGGCCGCCTTCGCGGATAGCGAAGCCGAGGCCCTCTTCCATTGCGATCGGCTGGATGAGCGCAACGGTCATCTCAGTGTTGTCGCCAGGCATAACCATTTCCGTGCCTTCCGGCAGGGTGATAACGCCGGTTACGTCCGTGGTGCGGAAGTAGAACTGCGGGCGGTAGTTGGAGTAGAA
>DATCVX010000726.1:0-2759 GCA_036566705.1 Arthrobacter sp.
ACGAGGATGGGGATCTCGATTCCCAGTCCACGTGCCACCTTCGCGTGGCCGGCCAGGATGGCGCTCAGCCAGCCGGCCCGCAGCGGGAAGGCCATGGGCGGCCTGTAGCGGTCGTCCAATGCCCACTCGCCTTCAGCCGAGCTGCTGATGGTCCGCCAGTAGAATCCCCGTTCCGGCAATCGCAGGATGGCCTCGGGCCGGAACCGCGCCACCGGTGCCACCATGGTTGACGCGGCCCGCCGCACCAGGGAATTGCCGTGCATTTCCAGCCAGGGGCTGTTCAGGATCAGCTGCGAGGCCGCTCCGGGGTGGTTGGCCACCCACAGCGCCGCGACCAGGCCGCCGGTGGAGTGCCCCATCAGTGTGAGTTCCGGCTGCGGCCCGCCGCTGCCGATGACGCCTATCGCCTTGCTGATCTCGGCGTCGTAGTCCGCCAGGTCCCCGACGTAGCCGCCGGGCGCGTCCGGGCGAAGGCTCCGCCCGTGGTTGTGCATGTCCAGGGCATGGAACTCGTACCCGCAGTCTGCCCAGAACCGGGCGAGGTCCACGTTGAAGAAGTAGTCGCTCCATCCGTGCAGGAAGAGCACAGCACGACGGCGGCCCGAAGCCTTGGTATCCGGATCACCGGCTGGACGGTACCTTACGAGGGTCGCGGTCCGTGCCACGCCGTCATCACCTGCCGCCTCGAAGCTGCAGGCTTCGAAGCCGTCACCAAGGATGTCGGGGCGCCAGTCCATGAATGTATGCTAGTCCGCGTTCCTACCCATAAGTAGCGGAAGCTGCGGCGGCTGGAACAAAGACGTCGTGGCGGATGTTGCCGATCCGGTTTGGTCTGCGCCGTCCCAGACGGAAAACTAGAGGCATGCGCGTATATCCCACATTCTTTAAGCTGGCCTTTTCATGGATGGACGCCGAACGCGCCCACAAAATCGGATTCAAGGGCATCAGGCTTGCGCATTCCTCCGGTGCCGGCAGGATCCTGCAGAAGTTCACTGCCCCGTCGCCGTCGCTACAAACCACTGCCTTCGGCCTGACCTTCCCCTCGCCGTTCGGCCTGGCAGCAGGTTTTGACAAGGAGGGCCACGGAATTGAGGCGCTCACCGAGCTGGGCTTTGGACACGTGGAAGTGGGAACCATAACGGGCCAGGCCCAGCCGGGCAACCCCAAGCCCCGCCTTTTCAGGCTGGTCGAGGACCGGGCGGTCATCAACCGGATGGGCTTCAACAACGACGGCGCGGCCAGCGTTGAGCCGCGGCTGAAGGCGGCGCGGGCCGCGCTGCAGCGCCGGCACCCAGGCGTCCGCCCTGTCATCGGTGTGAACATCGGCAAGAGCAAAGTCGTCGAGCTGGAGGACGCCGTGGCGGACTACCTCGTCAGCGCCCGCAGCCTTGCTCCGGCCGCCGACTATCTGGTGGTCAACGTCAGTTCGCCCAACACGCCCGGGCTTCGGTTGCTGCAGGACGTCGAGAGCCTCCGCCCGCTGCTGACTGCGGTCGGGGCGGAAGCCGACAGATCGGCGGGCCGCCACGTTCCATTGCTGGTCAAGATCGCTCCGGACCTCAGCGACGAGGATATCGACGACGTCGCACGCCTGGCGCTCGACCTGGGGCTGGACGGCATCATTGCCACCAACACCACCATCGGGCGCTCGGGCCTCAGCTCCCCGCCGGAGAGCATTGAAAAGGCCGGCGCCGGCGGCCTGTCCGGCGCGCCGCTGAAGCATCGTTCATTGGAAGTCCTCCGCCGGCTGAAGGACGCGACAGGGGGAGCCCTCACCCTGGTGGCCGTTGGCGGAGTCGAGAACGCCCAGGACGTCCAGGACCGCCTGGATGCCGGGGCCACACTGGTCCAGGGCTACACGGCATTCCTCTACGAAGGGCCCTTCTGGGCAGCCCGGATCAACCGGCAGCTGGCGAAGAACCGCAGGTCCTGAAAGTCCGCCAGCAACAGAAAACCCCGGCGGTTCACCCGCCGGGGTTTTCTGTAACTGGGGGCCGTGATGCGCATGCACCGGCCGGAATGTTCAGGAGGGGTATTCGCCGCGTTTGACGAGCGGCTTGGGGAGCCGCAGCTTGCGGAATTGCAGAGACCGCATGGAGCCGTACCAGACAACACCACGCTCCACCTCGCCAAACTTCCCGGCCAGCCGCTTACGGAGCTGGCGGGACAGGATAAAGACGTCTACAAAAACGGCCAGGAACATCACCCAGAAACCGCCCAGGACATAAATCATCTGCTCGCTGGTGGATGGCACCACAAGCGAAATGATGACAAAGACCAGGGCGCCGAACATCAGGTACTCGCCCAGGCTGAAACGGGCGCCGACGTAATCGCGGGCAAAGCGCTTCTGCGGTCCCTTGTCCCGCAGCGGCAGGAACTTCTCGTCGCCGGTGTCGAGGGCCTGCCGCATTTTTGTGCGCTGGTCCTGGATTGCCTGCCGTTCAGCCGCCTTTGAAGCCTTGCGGTCCTCCGGCACGAGCGGACGTTTGCGGGCCGCCTCCTGCGCTTTGCGCGTGGGGGTGGGCACACCCTTGCCTGCCGCCGCGTCCTGCCGGGCGGCTGCTTCCGCGGCCTGCTGGTCTATGGTTTCCTGCGCCGAGGGCGCTTCCTTTTTACGTCCGAACACCCCAACAGAATACCCTGCGGCGGGGCGCCTCCAGCCCCATGACGAACGGAGTCCGGGCGCCCGGTTGTGGTGCAGCCCACGCTTCGCTCCGGCGCAGGTAGTGTTTTGCCATGACTTCTCCTACAGCGCCAAC
>DATCVX010000727.1:0-4135 GCA_036566705.1 Arthrobacter sp.
GGCCTGCCCAAGACCGAGCCGCTCTCACCCTCCCAGATCCGCCAGAACGTCGCGGCCAAAAGAATGCTCCGCCGCCTGGTCCAGGGGGAAAATCCGCCGACGGCGCCGCTGAGCATTGTTGACAGGCTCACCGGCAGCCCCTACGCCAACCCGATGATCCAGGTGGGCGGCGTGGACACCTCCGCGCGCAAAACCCTCGACTTCGCACTGCACCTGGCCGAGACCATGTTCCGGTACGGCGCCGGTGCCCTCGAAGTGGAGACCAGCATCATCGCCGTCACGGCCGCGCTGGGACTCAAGAACATCGAAGTGGATATCACCAACCAGTCGGTGGGAATCAACTACGCACCCAAGGACCAGACGCCCATCGCCCTGCTGCGGGTGGTGCGGTCCTGGACCAACAACTACGCCGGACTGGCCAAGGTCCACCAGCTGGTCACGGACATTGTGGCCGGGGGAGTGGGCCGTGACGAGGCCATCCGCCGCCTCGACGAGGCCATCACCAGCCCCAAGCCATTCCCGCGCTGGATGGTGACGGTGGCCTTCGGCGTCTTTGCAGCGGCTTTTGTTGGCGTTCTTGGTGGCGGCCCCGTGTCGTCAGCAATCGCTTTTGTGGTCAACATCGGCGTCAGCCTCCTGGCGCGCCGGCTGGGCCGCTGGCGGGTGCCGGACTTCTTCACCACGGCAACGTGTTCGTTTGTGGTGACGTTTATGGC
Source organism: Arthrobacter sp. (assembly GCA_036566705.1). Classification (GTDB taxonomy): domain Bacteria; phylum Actinomycetota; class Actinomycetes; order Actinomycetales; family Micrococcaceae; genus Arthrobacter. The sequence goes on from DATCVX010000727.1 coordinate 717, forward strand.
ACTCCTGCTCTGGCAGTTCAACCTCACCTCGGCGCCGGCCATTGTGGTGGTGGGAGGCATCCTGCTGCTCCTGCCCACCGGGCGCCTGGTCTCCTCCGTGCAGGATGCCATTAACGGCTTCCCGGTGACGGCCGCCGGGAGGTTCCTCTCCACTGTCCTGACGTTCGGCGCACTCGTTGCCGGCATCGCCGTCGCGTTTGTGGTCGGTTCCATGACGGGAATGCAGGAAATTGACGTCACGGAAACCTTCGCCCCCGCGTACGACCTGTGGGTGCTGGTGATCCTGACTGCCCTGGCGGTGATGGCCATTGGCGTGACCGAGCAGACCGCGTGGAAACTCCTCCTGCCCACTGCGGCCGTGGGCGTCGCCGGCTACCTGGTGTTGCTGGGCGCCGCTGCCCTGGGCATCGGCGACAGGTTCTCGCCGGCATTGTCCGCAGTGGTGATCGGCCTGCTGGCCCGGGTGGTGGCCCTGAAGATGGGAGCCCCTCAGCTGGTGGTCGCCGTGCCGGCAGCCCTGATCCTGCTGCCGGGCCTGACCATCTTCCGCTCGATGTATGTGCTGACCGTCGAGGAGTCGGAGATCCTCCTCGGGGCCGGGGGCATGCTCAACGCCGGTGCCATTGTGCTGGGTGCGGCCGGCGGCATCGTGCTCGGCGATACCCTGGCCAGGCCACTGACCCGCAGCCTGGCGAGCAACGAGCGCAGGCGCGCCCGCCGCCGCTAGGCGCCGGGAACGCTCCACCGCGAATTTCTGGCCGCCAGGTCAGCCGGCGGGCTTCAGCGCCGTGCGCCAGGCACCGCTTCCTTTGGTTGTGGCGAAGGTCCAGGTTGCGGGGCCGGTGGCCCCGGCTGTGGTTTGGGGCATGCTGGCCAATTCCGCTATTTGGCCGCCGCCGGCCTCCCAGCGCTCGGTCCAGCCGCTGGGGGCAGTGGTTCCGGGCGTCCCGCTGTCCAGACCGATGCCCCCAATAAGCATGGCTCCGTTGCTCGATGTGGTGATTCCGGGCACGGTGATGGCGGCGGCCGTGTAGCTCGCGTCCACCGCGGTCAGGACAGCAGCGTCGAGCGGGGTAGCCGTATTAACGCCCCGGTAGGCCGTGATGCCGCCGCCCCACTTGACTGCGGTGCCCAGGTTCCAGGTGTAGGTGGCAGGATCGGCGGTGCCCACAGCGTGGTGGTAGACGAAGATCCGCGCCCCGGAGGACGACGAACTGTTGACCGGGAGTCCGTTCACGATTGCCGTCCAGCCCTGGGGAGCGGCAACGGAGGCATTCAGGTCCGCTGTGATGGAGGCCACAAGGAGATCCCCGGCGGACGTCCCCGCCGGCTTTGCGAGGGATACCGACGACATGGCCGTGGCGGAGTAGCCGGTGGAGGATCCGACGACGGCCACAGAGCCGGTGGAGCCGCCCGCGGTAACGGTGATGGTTCTGCTGGCGGATGACGAACCGGCGCTGTTCGTGGCTGTCAGCGTGGCCGTATACGTGCCTGCGGTGGAGTACGAGTGGGACGGTGACCGGGAAGTGGACGTTTCGCCGTCACCGAAGGCCCACGCCCAGGACGTCGGCGACCCGGTGGAGGTGTCAGTGAAACTCACGGCCAGCGGCGCCTGCCCCGAGGTAGGGGACGCCGTAAAGGCAGCCACCGGGGCACTGGGACCGGGGGCGGTACCCAGCGGCCGGTCCGAGTACCAATAACGCTTTGTTACCTGGTTGCTAGCCATCACCACGATGCCTGTGGCGCTGTTCACGGCCTGCTTGGTGCTGGTGACGTCATTCATGTTCGGAGATGAGCCGTCCTGGATCACCGGGGTCCCGCGCCCTGACCCGAAGACGGGGGTGTCCATGGACGCCGTCTTCTCGTAGATGCTGCCGGCCACGCCCGAGTACGCGCATCCACTGCCGGAGGGGGCGGTGTGGAATGCATGGACCTGCTGGTTCTGAGTGTCCAACACGATCTGCGGTCGTGAGACGCAATCACCCACAGTGGCGATGGTGGACTTAGTGAACGCACCCGTTCCCGGCTTGAAGACCAGCAGCTGCAACTGGGGGACGGCCGGGTCAGAGGAGACCTGGTCCAGGCTGGTCTTAATCGCGGCGTAGACCCGCCCGGCCGGGTCCGCCAGCAGCGCTTTGATGCTCAGGTGATCGTCCGCCTGCCCCTTGCCCTGGATGGCCGGCTGAACGCGCCAGGAAGAGGCAGCCGTGGGCGAGGTCCCGTCTGTGCGGGTAGCCCACCACACGGCGCCGCTGAGGTGGTCACTCCACATCACGCCGATCTTGTTCTGCCCAAAGGAGACCACAGCGGAGATGTCATCCGGACCGGGACGCGGATTGGCCACAGGTAGCACAAAAGGTGTTGCCCAACTTGTCCCGCCCGGGGCGGACACGTTTGCATACACGGCATTGGTGAACCCTGCCGTTGAATTGCCCGCCACCTGGGTCCACGTGGCCCAGACTGCCCCGGTGGTGTCCCTGTCGATGGTCATGGATTCGCTGCTGTTGTTCGTGATGATGTTCGGGAAACCGGCGTCCAGCGTGTACTTGCCGGCGGCGTAGCTGTACCGGTACAGCTTCGCCGGTTGCCCGGAAACCGAGGGCTTTGGTGTGCTTTCGCCAGAGACTGTCACAACGTGGGAGGCGATGTAGAGGTGGGACCCGTCCCACAAGGTGTCAGCCAGCGTGTCTTTGCGGCTGTCGTTGAGCAGCCCGGTGTCCACCCACGTTTTGGAGCTGCGGTCCAGCCGGTAAATGTGCCATCCGCTCCCGTTGGTCCACATGTCCGCCCACCATGAACCGTCGTTCCACCAGAGCTTGCTCTGCGGTTTGTCCGACGTGGGCGGGTTGGACACTTCGGAGTAGCTGATGCTGGGGTAGCCGTATGTCGTCGCGGCCGGGGCTGGTGCGGCGGCAACCACCGTTCCGGCCACTGCCAGGCAGAAGGCAAGGAGCTGTCCGAGCAATCTCTGGGGCGCTGAAATCATTACGGTCCTCCAAAGCGCTGGGCTGGGGCCGCCGGCAACACGTCTGTCGCTGCGAGCACCGTCAGCTAGGGAGAGCGTAGGACCGTTGCAGTGGCGCCGCAAGGCCTTTGGCCTTTAATTGGGGCACGGCTTAGGGGTTAGGGGGTGGAGGGTAGCCGGCCCCGCCGTCTGGCCGGCAAGGTCAACTCTCGTGGCCGGACCTGCGTGGCTAGATCTGCCCGATGGGCAGTTTCTTTTCGGCCTGGAAATCGTCCTCGACCCGGCCCGCGGCCCAGTAACCGGACAGTGACACCTGCCTGCGCTCGAGGCCCCGCTGGACAAAAAACACGTCGCGCAGGCCCTTCATGTAGCCACGCTCGCCGTGGGCAAAAACATCGACTTTCCCGGCGGCCGGCCAGTTGGCGTTGGCGACGGCCGACACCAGCAGGTCGCC
>DATCVX010000728.1:0-3242 GCA_036566705.1 Arthrobacter sp.
ATGTCCGCCCTTTTGTGGATGAACGTCGGCCAGGATGCGCCGGGAACAGAGCCGGCGGCAGCGCCGCCGTCGTAGTCCTTGTAGCGGAAGTGGAACGCCTGCTCCTGCCGCACCGTGATTTCGGGGAGGCCGGCCAGGAAGCCCGACGGAAGGGACAACTCCCCCAGCAGCCCGGGCAGCCAGCCGCCCGCGCTGATGACCACATTTCCGGCGTCGAAGGTTTCCCCGGCAGCCGAGTGAAGCCGGTACCCGGCAGCGGTCTTCTCCAGCCGTTGCAGCGGCCATCCCGTCAGCAGCCGCGCGCCGTGCCTGACCGCCTGCGCCACCATGGCGTTGACGGCGGTCTCGGCGTCGATCACCCCCGCGTCCGGGTGCCAGAGAACCTCCGTGTCGAAGGCGATCTGCGGCCAGCGCGCCGAGGCCTCGGCCGGGGTGAGCAGTTCGTGCGCGATCCCCGCCCCGGCCAGCACTCCGGCGAGCAGCCTCGGGTGGCGTTCGGAGCCGAAGTCTGCGGCCCCCGCGGGAGTGATCAGCTCGGAGCCGCTGTTCAGTGCCAGGGCATCCCATAGTCCCTTGGACTCCTGCACCGCGCGCGTGTAGAAGGGGTCCGGATACGCATAGCGGAAGATCCGGGCGGACCCGTGCGAGCTGGCGTCGTGGCTGGCCGGGACGTTGCGTTCCAGGATGGTGACCTGGTGGCCGCGGGCCGCGAGTTGCCACGCCGTGGCGGCGCCAGCCAGGCCGGCGCCCACCACCACGTAGTCGGCGGAATCGGTCATCGTTCGCTCCTGTTCCGGCGGTTACTTGGCGCCGGGGATCCAGCTGGTGCCCGCCAGCGGGACGCGGGCCATGGCCGAGGCCTCGATGGTGAGGGCCACAAGGTCTTCGGGTTCGAGGTTGTGCAGGTGCGACTTGCCGCAGGCCCGGGCGATGGTCTGGGCTTCCATGGTGAGGACGCGCAGGTAGTTGGCCAGCCGCTTGCCGGCGGCCACCGGGTCCAGCCGGGAGGCGAGTTCCGGGTCCTGGGTGGTGATGCCGGCGGGGTCGCGGCCGTCCTGGAAATCGTCGTAGAACCCGGCGGCGGAACCCAGCGCTGCGTATTCTGCGGCGTAGCGGGGATCGTTGTCGCCCAGGGCGATCAGTGCCGCGGTGCCGATGGCGACGGCGTCGGCTCCGAGCGCCATGGCTTTGGCGACATCGGCGCCGGTGCGGATGCCGCCGGAGACGATGAGCTGGACTTTGCGGTGGACACCGAGTTCCTGGAGCGCTTGGACGGCCTGCGGGATGGCGGCGAGGGTGGGGATGCCGACGTTTTCGATGAAGACCTGCTGCGTGGCGGCGGTGCCGCCCTGCATGCCGTCCACCACCACCACGTCGGCGCCGGACTTCACCGCGAGGGCGGTGTCGTAGTACGGCCGGGAGGCGCCGATCTTGACGTAGATGGGGGTCTTCCAGTCGGTGATTTCGCGCAGTTCGCCGATCTTGATTTCCAGGTCGTCCGGGCCGGTCCAGTCCGGGTGCCGGCTGGCGGAGCGCTGGTCGATCCCGACGGGCAGGGTGCGCATCCCGGCGACGCGTTCGGTGATTTTCTGGCCCAGGAGCATGCCGCCGCCGCCCGGCTTGGCGCCTTGGCCGAGCACGATTTCGATCGCGTCGGCCTTGCGCAGATCGTCCGGGTTCATGCCGTACCGGGACGGGAGGTACTGGTACACGAGGTGCTTGGACTGGCCGCGCTCCTCGGGTGTCATGCCGCCGTCGCCCGTGGTGGTGGAGGTCCCCACCTCGGAGGCGCCGCGGCCCAGCGCCTCCTTGGCGTTGGCGGAGAGTGCGCCGAAGCTCATGCCGGCGATGGTCACCGGGGTCTGCAGGTGCAGCGGCCGCGAGGCGTGCCGGTCGCCGAGGACGACGTCGGTATCGCACTTTTCGCGGTAGCCCTCCAGCGGGTAGCGGGACATGGAGGCGCCCAGGAACAACAGGTCGTCAAAGTGCGGGAGCTGGCGTTTGGCCCCCCAGCCGCGGATGTCGTACACACCGGTGGAGGCGGCGCGCTGGATGTCGGCGATGGTGGCCCGGTCGAACGTGGCGGACTCGCGCAGGCCCAGGGCGGCCAGGTTCTGCGCGGGCGCTTCTGTGGGAAGCGGCAGTGAGGTGATGGTCATGGGAGGCTCCTAGTACGACGTCGAGTTGTCGACGTGGAAGTGGTAGAGGTTCCGGGCTGAGCCGTAGCGCTTGAAGTCGGCCGGGTTGTCGGTGCGGCCGGCAGCTGCCAGCAGCTCGGCGAGTTCGGCCAGGTGTTCGGCCTTCAGGGGCTTTTCGATGCAGTCAGCGCCGAGCGACGCCACGGTGCCTTTGACGTAGAGCCGGGCCTCGTAGATGGAGTCGCCCAGGGCCTCGCCGGCGTCGCCGCAGACCACCAGGCGGCCGGCCTGCGCCATGAACGCGGACATGTGGCCGATGTTGCCGCCCACCACGATGTCCACGCCTTTCATCGAGATGCCGCAGCGCGCGCCGGCGTTCCCGTCGATGATTACGAGTCCGCCGTGGCCGGTGGCTGCCGCTGACTGGGAGGCGTCGCCCTTTACGTGCACGCGGCCGGACATGATGTTCTCGGCGAGGCCGACGCCGGCATTGCCGTTGATGGTCACATCGCCTTTTTGGTGCATCCCGGCGGCGTAGTAGCCGGCGTGACCTTCGACGGTCACCGTGACGTCCGCATCGATGCCGACGGCGAGGCTGTGTTTGCCACCGGGGCTGGTGACGGTCCAGGACTGCCCGTCAACGGTGTCATGGAGGGCCTGGTTGAGGTCGCGGACAGGGCTGCCGGCCAGGTCCACCACGGTGGTTGGCTGTTCTGCCGTTTGCGTACTGCTGGTTTCGGGGGCTGTCAGAGTGACCATGTGTAGACCTTTCCGGGTTCCGGTTCAAAGATGCGGGCGTTTTCGATGCCGGGCAGGGCCGCGAGGGCACGGTATTCGGAGGCCATGGCCACATAGTCGGCCGTTTCGGCGATGATGGCAGGCTTGCACGCGATGGGGTCCCGGACCACCGCCATGCTGTCCGCGGTAGTGACGACCAGCGTGTAGAAACCGTCAAAGACCTTGCCCAGGTTGACCAGGGCCTCTTCGAGGGTGTCGCCCTGCTGCAGGCGGGAGGCGATGAAGCGGGCGCCGACCTCGGTGTCGTTATCGGAGTCGAACACCACGCCGTCGCGCAAGAGGCCCCGCCGGATGGTGGCGTGGTTG
>DATCVX010000729.1:0-2316 GCA_036566705.1 Arthrobacter sp.
ATTTCGCCCGCAGTTCCGGACTTTTCCGCGCTGGCCGCGCGTGCCAGCGCCAGGGTCAGCGTGCAGCGCGCGCTGGAGCGCCTGAACAAACCACAGATGCAGGTCCTGGAAACGCTGCATCTCTGCACCAACACCGACACCGCGCACAGTGCCTGCGCGGCCGGCCTGCGGAAATTCATCCCGGGCGCCTCGGTGGCTGCCATTGAGCGGATTCTGGCCTCCCTGCAGGAGCTCGCGCTCGTGCACCGGGCGGAACCTCCGCACGGAACAGCCCCCACGGGCCACCGCCAGCACTTCTACCTCCCGGTGGGAACACTCAGGGATGTTGTGGGCATCTACCCGGCAGGGCTGGGACGAAGCTACACGGAGCTGGTCCGCCTGCAGCCCGCGTTCGCCCAGCGCGTGGTCCAGCTGGTGGCCGAACTGCACCGCAGCGGGGTGGCGGTCCAGGAGGCCACCACACCCATGGAGGCAGCGCTTGCGCTGCAGCACTGGACGTCCTCGCCGGAGGCCCTGCAGGAAATCCTGGCCGGCGCTCCGGAACGTACGACGGCGTTGCTCGCCCGGTTCGGGAACTGGGCCATGGGTGCCGTCCCCCAGGCGCAACGGAAAGCCTCCGTGGCCACCGAGGCTGCCGACGTCGGGCCTGTTGACTGGCTGCTGGCCCGCGGCCTGCTGGTCCCCCTGGACGCAGCGCACGTGGAGCTGCCGCACAGCGTGGGAGTGTCCCTTCGGGGCGGCGCGATTATTGAGGACTTCACGTTGTCGCCGCCGGTTCCCGAACTTGGCCACACCACTGCTGCGCTCCGCCGCAATGCCGCCCTGGGGGCCATCGCGGAAACGCTTCGGCTGGTGGGCGAGCTCCTTTATGCGGTCCGGGAGCAGCCGCTGGCAACACTGCGTACAGGTGGGGTGGGGGTCCGGGAGATGCGGCGGCTGGCGGAAGGACTTCGCATTGAGCAGCATCGCACGGGCCTCATGGTGGAGTTGTGCGCCCTGGCCGGCCTGATCCGGCTTGACGTCGATTCTTCGGCCTGGGTTCAGCCACCGGACCTTGAATGGCTGGTCCTGCCGCGGCAGGAGCAGTGGCTGTGGCTCGTTAATGCCTGGCTGGCCAGTGAACGTGTTCCGTCGATGGTGGGCCAGCCGGTCAATGGGCAGCAAAGCTCGCCTGCCGTTCACCGCGGTGCGGCAGGTACCACCATCAATGCGCTCTCGGCGGAGGCCCAGCGGCCGGACGCGCCGGTTGTCAGGAAGCGGATCCTGGAAATCCTGAACCACCTGACCAAAGAGGCCGCGGCGCCGGAGGCCCACGCCCCCGTCCTGGACGCGGCCGCAGTGCTGCAGCGGGCCGAATGGGAACAGCCGCGGATGGCGCGCCGGTTCAGCTCCCTGATCCGGGGCGTACTGGCGGAGGCCGACATGCTGGGCCTGACTGGTTCAGGGGCACTCAGCCAGCTGGGCAGTGCGATCGCCGAGGACAACCCCGAGGAAGCGCTGGGGATACTGGGCGAGCACCTTCCCGCGGCGCTGAACCATGTGCTGCTCCAAGCCGATCTCACGGCCGTCGCGCCGGGATACCTGAGTCCCGAGCTCACTGAAAAACTGCTGCTGATGGCCGACGCCGAGGGGCAGGGCCCGGCCACGATCTACCGGTTTTCCACCGCCTCGGTCCGGCGGGCGCTGGAGGCCGGACAGGACGCTTCAAGCCTGCTGGCTTTCCTGCGGGAGCATTCCGCCACCGCCGTGCCGCAGCCCCTCGAATACCTGGTGGAAGACACCGCCTCGCGCCACGGCCGGCTGCGGGTGGGTACTGCGGCGAGCTTCGTCCAGAGTGACGATGAAACCGCTGTGCTGGAACTTGCCGCGGAATCAAAGGCATCCGGGCTGGGCTTTGTGAGGATCGCGCCGACAGTCCTGATTTCCACGGCGCCGCCGCGCGAAACGGCACAGGTCCTGCGCGGCCTCGGACTGTCCCCGTCAGTGGAGGAATCCGAGCCGTCCCTGATCCGGCTGCGCCGCAGCATGCCGGCCCCGGCCAGCGCGCGGCCGGTCTACACCGCGCCCCGGACCGCGCCTGCCGAAGCCGAAATGGACTCCCAGCTGGCTATGCTGCGCCACCTCAAAACGTCCCACACCGGCGGCCCGGAAGGCCACGGGGCGGGCGCACCGGGGGCGGGGACCCCGCCGTCGTCCGTGTCTTTGTCCGGGTCCGGCGAAACCGCGACCCAGCTCGGCCTGGAGACCCTGCAGCGGGCCATCCGTCTCAGGCAGACCGTGTGCATGAACGTGGTGGACGGCGGCGGCAACGCCAAC
>DATCVX010000730.1:0-3384 GCA_036566705.1 Arthrobacter sp.
CAGTTCAGCAAGGGCGTCACCGATCTGCTGTTCCGGGGTGAGGTAGTCACCGAACACGGAGATGATGCGGCCTGCGAGCGAAATGTCACGGGTCTCCACCTCCACACCTGCGGTCGAAGCAAACGCCTCGATGATCGGCAAAAACGAATAGGTAGCCAGCATCGGCGCTTCGTCGGTGTGGGTATAGATAATCTTGGACATGCGCGGGCGTCTCCCTGGAGGTCGGCTGATTTTTTGAAAATCCGGTCTATTTCACCATGGTTAACTTACCCGAGGACACGGGTTTGAACCCTACCCGCAGCCGTACGCGCTGCTCCGTTACTGCCGGATTACAGCGTTGGAAAACGCCCGACGGCGCCACGCACCCCGGGCGGCAGGCCGCCGTCGCGCGTTGCTTACGGGAGTTGTTTCCGGGAGCTGCGCGCCGATGCGCCGGTTCAGTCAGCGGCGCTTGTGGGGAACATCACTGGGCCAGACCTGCACATACTTGGGATCGCGGCGGCGCAGTTCCTCCGTGGCGGTGAAGGTGTGGACCGGGTCGACGTCGCGCAGCTGGAAGGCTTCGGCCTGGGCTGCCGTGTGCGCGGCAGCTTCCTGCGTCTCGGCAGCGGAGAAGTGACGGCCGTTGAGGGCGGACTTCCTGGCGGGCTTGCGGAAGGAAAACATAACGAGGGCCCCAAATCTCTTACGTGTCCGGAGCCCAGTCGGACAGCTATTGCTGTGCCTCAAAATTACCCGCTGCCTGGAGGCGCCGCCATAACGGGCGGCCGGATTCAGCCCGTTCTGCGGGATATTTGTGGTTCCGCTGCGGCTTTCACGCAGGTCAGGCGCTGACCATACATGAGACGTCACTACTATTTACAAAGTTGTCATATCCGGATAAATTCGGTACGTCACTCGGCGGGCTTGACGTAGCCCTCCCCCACCCGTTTAGACAGGACAACCATGACACGTACGAGGTCTCTGGCTACCAGCCTTTTGAGCCTTTCCGCAGCCGCACTGCTGGCGTTGACCACGGCCGGCGGAGCAACGGCGGCACCCGCGGCAGCCGGGGACAAGGAGCAACCCTCCGTCACCAGCGCCGCCGTGGACAGCACGGGAGCCGCCGACTACTGGACCGCCGATCGCATGCGCAGCGCCATCCCCGGCGATGTCCTGGCCGGCAAGGCACTGGAACGGGGCAACACCTCCAGCGCGGCAACGGTGGAAAAGGGCGCCAGCACCAAGGTGCGTGCAGGCAAGGGTAAACCCACCATTGCGGTCAGCGAAAACCCCGTAGACCACATTGGCAAAGTCTTCTTCACCCTCGCCGGGACCAACTATGTCTGCTCGGGCAATGCTGTGGTCTCCACGAACAAGAGCACGGTCGCCACGGCCGGCCACTGCCTCAACGAAGGCCCCGGAGCCTTCGCAAGCAACTTCATTTTTGTTCCCGCCTACCTCAACGGGGCCGCCCCCTACGGCCAGTGGACCGCGAAAGCCCTCTACGCCCCTACCCAGTGGAGCAGCAACGGCAATATGCAGTACGACACCGGCTTCGCCGTCATGAACACTCTCGACGGCAAGTACCTCTCGGACGTGGTGAATGAATCAGGCGTCGAGTTCAACGCGGCCCGCGGCCTGACGTACAAGTCCTACGGCTACCCCGCGGCGTCGCCCTTCAACGGTGCGAGCCTCAAGAGCTGCTACGGCGCGGCCTCCAACGACCCCAACAATCCTGCGTTCCTGACCCAGGGCATCAGCTGCGACATGACGGGCGGTTCGTCGGGCGGTCCATGGTTCATCGGGAGCAGCGCAACCGGCCTCCAGAACTCCATCAACAGCTACGGCTACAGCGGGTCACCGGTAATGTACGGCCCGTACTGGGGCACCGTCATCCAGCAGACCTACACCAGTGCAGCAGCTTCCTAAGGAATCCTCGCCCGGCGACGAATCCGTCAGCCACAGCGAGCCCGCCCAATCGCACGAGGAGATCCTCGAGTACTGGACCCCGGCGCGGCTGGCGGAAGCAAAGCCCCGGGAGCTCCGGCTTCCGGAGGAGGGGTCCGCGCCTCAAGCAGCGGGGCGCGGATCTTCAACGAGGGAGTCCTAGGCAGCCCTTAAAGCCCGACGGCGGCTGTCCCCACCCAGGGGACAGCCGCCGTCGACGTTAAGCCTTAGTGGAAGAAGTGCCGGGCACCCGTGAAGTACATGGTGACTCCGGCTGCGTTGGCCGCGGCGATGACTTCCTCGTCCCGGACGGAACCGCCCGGCTGGACCACGGCGCGGACGCCGGCGTCGATCAGGATCTGCAGGCCGTCGGCGAACGGGAAGAACGCGTCGGACGCTGCAACGGCACCTCGTGCGCGCTCGGGAGCGCCGGTCGCGTCGGTGTTGGACGCACCGCCGGCACCGTCGACGTCGGACTCCACCTTGACGCCCAGTGTGTTGGCCCGCTCCACGGCGAGGCGGCAGGAGTCCAGGCGGTTGACCTGGCCCATGCCGATGCCCACGGCGGCACCGTCTGCGGCGATGAGGATGGCGTTGGACTTGGCGGCGCGGCACGCGGTCCAGGCGAAAGCGAGATCGGCCAGCGTCTGCTCGTCTGCGGCGTCACCGGCGGCGAGGGTCCAGTTGGCGGGGTTGTCGCCGTCGGCGTCCACCTTGTCGGCCATTTGGACCAGGACGCCGCCGGAAACCTGGCGCATCTCCGCCGGGTAGCGGCCGTAGCCTTCCGGCAGCGCGAGGAGGCGGATGTTCTTCTTCTTGGAGAGGATCTCTACGGCCTCAGGCTCGAAAGCCGGCGCGATGACCACCTCGGTAAAGATGCCGGCGACGGTCCGGGCCATGCCGGCGGTGACCGTGCGGTTGGCTGCGATAACGCCGCCGAAGGCCGAGACGGGGTCGCAGGCGTGGGCCTTGGCGTGGGCGTCGGCGATCGGGTCTTCAGCGTCGGCCGCGCCGACGGCCACACCGCACGGGTTGGCATGCTTGATGACGGCCACAGCCGGCTCGGCGAAGTCGAACGCGGCGCGGAGGGCGGCGTCGGCGTCGACGAAGTTGTTGTAGCTCATGGCCTTGCCGTGCAGCTGGTCTGCCTGCGCGATGCCTGCGGGAGCGGCCTTGTCCACGTAGAGCGCGGCCTGCTGGTGCGGGTTTTCGCCGTAGCGGAGGACCTCGGAACGCTCCAGTGCAACGCCCGCGTAGGCAGGCCAGTCGATGATGCCGTCGCCGTCCTCATCCAGGAACTGGCTGGCCGTCCATGTGGCCACGGCGTTGTCGTACGTGGCGGTGTGGGCGAACGCCTTGGCGGCGAGCCGGCGTCGGGTCTTCAGGTCGAAGCCGCCTTCAGCCGCGGCGGTGACCACCTCGCTGTAGAAGCCGGGGTCAACAACAATGGCGACG
>DATCVX010000731.1:0-2915 GCA_036566705.1 Arthrobacter sp.
CGTCGCCGGGCCCGCCAATGAGGCCGGCCCGGCAAAGGTGCGCCTTGTCGCCGGCCGCGGCCAGGGTTGCCTGCTCAATGGCCGATTTCGATTCGCCGTAGTTTTCGGGGGCTGATACCGTCCCGGCAGGAAGGGGCGGCAGCAGTTCGGCGTCTTCCGCCGCTCCGGGCGTTGAATGGTCGGCGTAGACGGAACAGCTGGAGACAAATGTCCAGTGGCCCGTCTGGCCCGCCAGGGCGGCCAGCGCCTCCGAGGCCTGGACAGCGTCACGGGCCACCTCGATCACCGCATCCCAATACCCTGCCACGGCCGCGTAGCTGTTCGCGCCCAGTGAACGGTCCGCCTTAACCCACGTGGCGCCGTCGGGCGGTTCGGCCGCTGAACCACGGGCCATGCACATGACTTCGTGCCCGGCCGCCACTGCCTGCCGGGCAATTTCCGAAGAGACAAAGGCGGTTCCGCCGAGGATCAGGATGCGCATGAGTCCACGCTACGGCGCTAGGGTTGAAACAGCACAGAGCCTTATGCGCCGGGCGAAACCCGCGCATGGGACCCATGATTCCGGCCGCAGCCGGAGAACCCCAAGGAGCAAACCCGCCTATGTTCAGCACGTTGTCGATCACCCCTTCCCTCGCCTCCGAACCAGATGGAGTCAGCGTCACGGGCATCGTGATCAGCATCGGCGTCGGCGTTGCCGTCTGGCTGGTGGCAACCTTCGTCATCTCCCGTATCAGCAGGCGCGTGGCAGCGGGCAGCAACTTCTTCAAGAAGGCCCACTTCAAGTGGGTTGCGCCGGCGATCCGGGCACTGGACCATGAACGGCGGGTCCAGCGCGCCGAGACCATCGGTTCACTGCTCAACAGCATCGTGGGCGTCCTGGTGGCCGTGATCACCATCATGTACGTGCTGCAGAACCTGGACATCAACATCGCCCCGCTGCTGACCAGTGTGGGCATCCTGGGTGTTGCCATCGGCTTCGGCGCGCAGCAGCTGATCCGTGACTTCCTGGCCGGCATCTTCATCACCATTGAGGACCAGTACGGGATCGGCGACGTCATCGAAACCAGCGAGGTAGTGGGCGTGGTGGAATCCATGGGCCTGCGCATCACCCGGGTCCGCTCCGAGGACGGCGCCATCTGGTACCTGCGCAACGGCGAGATCCTGCGCGTGGGAAACCGCTCCCAGGGCACTTACGTGCCGGTGCCTGACGCACCCGCCGCGGGCCCCGAAGCCGCACTGCACGAGCCGGCCAGCAACACCGAGACTAAAAAGACTGACCAGAAAGCCGGAGAATAGGGACATGACCACACCCGCCGAACCGCAGCAGCCGCGCCAGCTGATGCAGAACGATCCGTTCAGCCAGCCGGGCTACACGGACAATTTCTACGATGCCGTGGGCGGCCATGACACGTTCGTCCGCCTCATCGATGTCTTCTACGACGGCGTGGCCACCGATCCGCTTCTGCGGCCGATGTACCCTGAAGAAGACCTTGGCCCGGCCAAACGCCGGTTCCTGATGTTCCTGGAGCAGTACTGGGGCGGTCCCACGACCTACGGTGAGGAACGCGGCCACCCCCGGCTGCGGATGCGGCACATGCCGTTCCGCGTGACGCCGGAGGCAAAGGACCGCTGGCTGTTCCACATGCGCGCGGCCGTCGATTCACTGGAGCTGCCCCCGCTCTACGAGGGCACACTGTGGGACTACATGGAGCGCGCCGCCCTGTCCATGGTGAACAGCCCGTCCGAGGCCTGAGGTCCCGCCTGCTGGCGGGCTGACCAGGTTGGGGGCTTAGGCCAGTCCGCTGCCGGTCCGGGCAAGGACATGCCCGCGGGCGCCGGTGAGGCGGAACCAGCGGCCGGTGCGGTAGAGCTTCTGGTCGCCGTCGGCAAGGAAACCAAGCGTCAGCGCGGCGAACGCGGCTCCGGAAGGCAGCCCCGAATCGTCCAGCGGACGGCCCCAGACAGCAGCCCGGGCATTGTTGACGATCAGTGCGCCCGGCTTGTCCGGCACAATGCCGGCCACTTCGGCGATGCCGGCCTCGGCGGCCTGGCGCAATTCGGCATCCGGAACGGACCGGACAAGCTCCCAGCCTGTCCTGGGGGCACCGACGCCGGTCCACGATTCGGTGACGGTGGACGGCGGAACCGGCAGCTCGACGTCGTCCTCCCCTGCCCGGGCGAGCCGGTCCAGCACCGCTGACAGCGGGACCGTGACGTCCGTGCCGGACCGTTCCGCGAGTCCCATGGTGCGCAGCCCCAGGATCGTGGGCGTTGCTTCGCCGAGCAGCCGGGGCCTGAGCACGCACACGTACGCGGCGAGGACTGAGCCCGCGGCCTGAAGCCGGATGGCGCCGTCGTCGATTGCCTTGGCCCGCGTGGCGAAGGTACGCAGATCGGCCAGATCACGCGGATCGGCGAAGCGGAAGGACTGGGTTAGGACATCTGACACATTAAGGACTCTACCGGCTGAGCCGCGGTTGAGGAGCGCCGGGGTGACGTCTAGAGTCAAACCATGACTGAAGCGGAAGCCGGATTGCAGGCGTTGCCCATAGAGGACCCCACATCGTCACTCATTGAACTCCTGGATCTCGGCGAGCTTGAGGGTGCACGGACCGACGAGGACATCTTCATGGGACCGTCCCAGCGCCAGCCCCGGCAGCGCGTCTTCGGCGGACAGGTCCTGGCGCAATCGCTCATCGCGGCAAACCGGACCGTTGATCCGGCCCGCAGTGTTCATTCGATGCACGGGTACTTCCTGCGCCCGGGCGACGCCAACAAGCCCATCACGTTCGGCGTCCAGCGGTTGCGCGACGGCCGTTCCTTCTCGGCCCGCCGCGTCCACGCGTACCAGGACGGGGTCCCGATCCTGTCAATGATCGCCTCGTTCCAGCTCGAGGACGACGGCCTGGACCATC
>DATCVX010000732.1:0-3167 GCA_036566705.1 Arthrobacter sp.
CGATGCGCGGGGCCTTGGAGCGGCGGCGGGAAATCGCTTCCCGAAACCCCTGTTTTCAGCTGGTCTATTCCCCTAGGATCTAATCCCGTGCGCACAGAACATACCCTCGTCTACGATGCCCCTGCCGCCGACTGGCTGGAGGCCCTGCCGCTCGGAAACGGGCGGCTGGGGGCCATGGTCTTCGGCGGCCGGACGGTCCCGGGAAGTCGAGCGCGCGAGCACCGCTTCCAGCTCAACGACGGATCCGCCTGGTCAGGTTCGCCGCGCAGCCAGGACCTCGAACCGCACTTCAGCCGCGAACGGGCCGACGCCATCCTCGCCGAATCCCGGCGGCTGATCCGCGACGGCGACTACGCCGCTGCCCACGAGGCGCTCAAGGAACTGCAGCACCGGCATTCGCAGTCCTACCTGCCGTTCGCCGACCTCTTCCTCACCGTTGCCCCCTCCGGCAGTGCAGCAGCCGCGAGCCCTGCAGCCGGCGGGGATCCGGCCTACAGCCGTTCCCTTGACCTCGCCCGCGCCGTCAATTCCACCCGCTATGAGGTGGACGGCCACAGCGTCAGCGTGCAGGCCATCGCGTCCCACGAGCCGTCGGTCCTGGTGATTTCTGTGGAAACCGCCGCGCCGCAGGGCCTTGACCTCGCCGTCCGCCTCGACTCCCAGCTGCGCATCCTCCGCCGCACCGGGGCACCTGCGTCCGGCCCGTCGTCGGCCGTCCTTGAACTGAAACTGCCCAGCGATGTGCCGCCCTCGCACGACGGCGGCGCGGTGGAGTATTCCGACGACGATTCCCTCAGCCTGCAGGGCGCCGTGGTGGCGGCCTGGGAGCATGACGGCACCGAGGCGGAAGCGGACGACGGCGGCCTGGCCGCCACGGGCGTCCGCCGCGCCGTCCTCTACGTCACCACGGATACCACCTTCCGCGGGCCGGGCCGGCAGCCCGGGGGAACAGCGGCAACCGCGGCCAACTCCGCCCGCGGCACCCTGGCTGCCGCCAGGGCCGCCGGCCAGGAGGCGCTTCTCGCCCGCCACGAACACAGCCATGCGGAGCTCTACGACAGCTGCAGCATCACCGTGGACACGCCGGCATGGCAGGGCACCAACACCGCCCACCGCCTGGAGGCGGCCAACACCCATCCGGCCGGGCCGCTCGCCGCGGACCCCGGGCTGGCGGCGCTGCTCTTCAACTACGGGCGCTACCTGCTGATTTCCAGCTCGCGGACCGGCGCGCCGGGCTCCCGGGAAGGAAGCGCCTGGCTTGGGACGCCGGCAAACCTGCAGGGCATCTGGAATGACCAGCTGCAGGCACCGTGGAGCTCCAACTTCACCACCAACATCAACCTGCAGATGAACTACTGGGGAGCCGAGCCCACAGGCCTGGCCGCGTGCGCCGGGCCCCTGTTCGCGCTCATCGGGGCCCTGCAGGAAACCGGCGCGGCCACCGCCCGGGAGTATTACGGCGCCCGCGGCTGGGCCGTGCACCACAACTCGGACATCTGGGGTTACAGCAAGCCCGTGGGCCACGGAGCGCATTCGCCGGAATGGTCCTACTGGCCCGTGGCCGGGCTGTGGCTCGTCCGCCACCTGTGGGAGCACCTCCAGTTCGGCGCGGACGGCACGGAGTCCGCACGGGGCTTCGCCCGCGACGTGGCCTGGCCGGCCATCCGCGGCGCGGCCGAATTTGCCCTGGACCTGCTGGTGGAGTTCCCGGACGGAACGCTGGGAACCAGCCCGTCGACGTCGCCGGAAAACAGTTTCACGACGCGGCTCCCCGGCGGAGGCGCCAGCCGGGCCGCCGCCGCCGAATCGTCCACCATGGACCTCACCCTCATCCGCGACGTGTTCCTCATGCTGGGCTCCCTCGCCGGTGAGCTGGGACTGGAAACGGACCCGGTGGTGGCCGAGGCCCAAGCGGCCCTTCCGCGGCTCCCTGAGCCGGCACCTGGCCGGAACGGCAGGCTGCGCGAGTGGCTGGCAGACCCGGAGGAGTGGGAGCCGGAGCACCGCCACGTCAGCCATCTCTACCTCGCCTACCCCGGCGACGCACCCCTGACGCCCGAGCTTGAGTCCGCCGTCAGCGCCAGCCTGGACGGCCGCGGCGACGAATCCACCGGCTGGTCGCTCACGTGGAAAATCCTGCTCCGGGCCCGCCTCCGCCAGCCGGGGAAGGTCAGCGACCTCCTCCGGCTGTACTTCCGGGACATGGCCACGGACCGTGGCGGCCAAAGCGGCGGACTGTATCCCAACCTGTTCGGGGCGCACCCGCCGTTCCAGATCGACAGCAACCTCGGCTTTGTGGCCGGCCTGGCTGAATGCCTGCTGCAGAGCCACCGCACATCCGGCGGTGTGCCCGAGATCGAACTGTTGCCGGCCCTGCCACGGGAACTGCCCGACGGCGCCGCGCACCGCCTGCGCGCCCGCCCGGGCGTGGAGGTGGACCTGGAGTGGAAGGCCGGCCGGCTGGCCGGCGCCACCCTGACCTCGGCGACGGCCAGGAATTTGCGCATCCGCTACGGCGGCCACGTCCAGGAGCTTCACCTGGAGCCGCTTCAGGCAACAGTTCTGAACCTCGCGTTATTTAGCCCGGCGGTGGCGTCCGCATGACATAGGATCACCGAAAGTTCCCGGGGTTCCCCCCACACCACACCTGACAGGACCGCACCATGCCGCTTTTTGACCTCCCCCTTGCCCAGCTCCGCGGCTACACGTCCGGGGTCACGCCGCCGGCCGACTTCCAGGACTTCTGGGACGCCACCATCAACGAGGCCCGGGCCTTTCCGCTCAACGCCACGTTCGAGCCGGTGGAGAACTACCTGACGGTCATCGACACGTTCGACGTGACGTTCGCCGGGTACGGAGGGGCTCCCATCAAGGGCTGGCTGCACCTCCCGGCGAACCGTCCGGAGGGAAGCCGGCTGCCCGTCGTTGTGCAGTACATCGGTTACTCCGGCGGCCGCGGACTGGTCAACCAGGACACCAAGTGGGCCCAGGCGGGCTACGCGCATTTCATCATGGACACCCGCGGCCAGGGCTACGGCGGCACGCTGGGGGAGACGGCGGATCCGCACCCGTCCGCGGGGGAGGTGGCCCACGCCGGGCTGATGACCAGGGGAGCGGGCAGCCGCGAGGACTACTACTACCGCCGCGTGTATGTTGACGCCTTCCGC
>DATCVX010000733.1:0-2859 GCA_036566705.1 Arthrobacter sp.
GTCCCACAGTTCCAGCACGACGTCACCCTTTTCGGCGCTACCGGTGTCTGCTCCCGTGCCGCAAGCTCCCAGTGCCATGGTGCTGGCGAGGATGGCTGCCAGGGACAGGACTGTCCTTCTTTTGAGGATCCTGCTGGGGGATGAGCATTCGTTCTTACGCATCATTGCGTTCCTCTCGTAGGGCGTAGGCCGGAAGGTTCGGTCGCCGTCGTTCTCATACATCGTATACTACATACGATACACCTGATATGATGAGTTTCATGGAAAGGAATTTATTGTGATCACGGAATCCATGCCCAGCGGTCTGCTGCCAGCGTCGTCCCGGACCGGCCTTGTGGTGGAGGCGCTTCGGCGGTCCATCCTCACGGGCGAGCTGCCTGCCGGGCAGCCGCTGGTCGAGACGGAACTGGCCCGCCGATTCGGAATCTCCAAAACCCCCGTGAGGGAGGCGCTCAAGACCCTCGTCGGTGCAGGCCTGGTCACGATGAGCGAATACAAGGGCGCCACAGTGCGCGTGGTGGATGAGGAGATGGCCCGCAGTGTCTTCGACGTCCGTTCCCTTCTGGAGCCGGTGGCTGTCGCCCGGACCGTAGAGCGCGGCTTCGATGTTGAGCTTGCGCAGGAGGCGCTGGACCGGGCCTCTTCATCAGTCGATGAAGCTGAACGAAGCCTGGCCAACCGTGACTTCCATCAGCTGCTCTACTCCAACTGCGGCAATTCTGTCCTCGTGGACATGCTGGACGGGCTGCGCGAGCAGACGGCGCTGATTTCAGTCAACGCGTGGACCCAGCAGCCGTCATGGGACGAGGAAGCGGCCGAGCACGCCGAAATCCTGGCTGCGGCGCGAAAGGGCGACGCCGGGCGGGCGGCCGAGCTCGTCCTCAACCACATTCACAGTTTCGAGGTCCGCGCCATCGGACAGATCGCTGGCAGGAAACGATGACATTCCGTGAGCTCCGGACAGCCCTGGCCGACGTTGTTGCGATTCCAGTGACGCCCTACCGGGACGGTGCCGTCGATGTCGCCGCCTACAAGCAGCTGCTTCGGCGGCTGGTGGACAACGGCGTCACCACCATTACGCCAAACGGCAACACCAGTGAGTTCTACGCACTGACCGCCCAGGAGCGCCAT
The DNA here is from genome assembly GCA_036566705.1 of Arthrobacter sp. Taxonomy (GTDB): domain Bacteria; phylum Actinomycetota; class Actinomycetes; order Actinomycetales; family Micrococcaceae; genus Arthrobacter. The sequence goes on from DATCVX010000733.1 coordinate 1,132, forward strand.
GAGCTGATCGAGGCTTCGGCCCAGGCGGTCGGCCCGGAAGCCTTCCTTCTTCTGGGCGTCGGCCACGACGTTGAGTCTGCCATCGCCGATGTCCGGGTCGGCGCGGCGGTTGGTATCCGGATGGCCATGATCCACCAGCCGTCGCATCCGCATGTCTCTGCCGCCGGCTGGGTGGAATACCACGCCCGGATTGCGTCGGCCACGCCGGACATCGCTTTTGTGCTGTACATCCGGAACGAGTGGGTGACGGCGGCAATGCTGGTTGAGCTGGCCGACCGCTGCCCCAACGTCATCGGCATCAAATATGCGGTGCCGGACCCCACCCAGTTTGCACGCGTCCGGGATCTGGCCGGCGCCGACCGGTTCGTGTGGATCGCCGGACTGGCTGAACCATATGCCCTGTCCTACGCCGCCCACGGCGCCACCGGTTTTACCTCAGGGCTGGTCAACGTGAATCCGCAGCTGTCGCTCTCCCTCCGGGACGCCCTGCGCTCCGGGGACTACCGTTTGGCAGGCAATCTGCTGTCCCGGATATCCAGGTTTGAGGAACTGCGGGCAGAGGACAGGTCGGCCAACAACGTCAGCGTCGTCAAGGAAGCCCTGTCCCAGCTGGGCCTCTGCGAACGGACCATCAGGCCGCCCAGCCACGAGCTCGATGAAGACGTCCGTGCGGAGATCGCCGGGATCCTGGCGGCCTGGAGCACCGTGAATGACCTCTTTGCTGTCCACACGGGCACCCGCGCCGGGACAGCAGTGAGCGCATGAAGATCACAGGATTCAAGACCTTCATGCAGCGCGTCGGGAACCGGCCGAGGCTGCTCTTGCGAGTGGACACGGACGAAGGCATCTCAGGCTGGGGCGAGGCGTACAACCACGGCCCGGATTGGGCCCTGGTTCCGGTGCTGGATTACCTGTTTGAACAGGTCAAAGGCGACGATCCCCGCCGCGTCGAGTATGTGACCCAGAAGCTCATCCGCAAAGCGCGCTTCCCCCAGGGGGCGATTGGCCTCGCAGCGATCTCTGCCATCGACCACGCGCTGTGGGATATTGCGGCCAAGGCGCTCGACGTGCCCGTGTACAGCCTCCTTGGCGGGACCGTGCGCGACAGGGTTTCCGTCTACGCCGGCGTCTACTCGGCACCGGACCCGGCGGAATGCCGGGCCGTGACCGAGGAGCTGAATGAACGGTACGGCTTCACTGCGTTCAAGCTGAGTCCCTTCCGGGGTGACATCCACAACCGGCGGTGGGGACTTGTCGTGTCCGAGACCGCTGAGTACTTCGGGGCTGTCAGGGAAGCCTGCCCCGATGCCTGGGACTTCGCCTTCGACGCCCACGCCAAGATTTTCGAGCCTTTCCAGGCCATCCAGCTCGGCAACGCACTCGCCCCGTATCAGCCGCTCTTCTTCGAAGAACCCATCCGGCCCGAGTACTTCCCCGCCTGGCACCGGCTGCGCGCCGAACTCCAGGTACCCCTTGCCACCGGCGAAAGCCTCTACTCGGCCAACGAGTTCCTCAGCCTGCTCTCCGGCGGCGGAGCGGACATCGTCCAGCCGGACATCTGCGTGGTGGGCGGAATCTCCCAGATGCGCAGAATCGCCACCATCGCCGAGGCCCATTTCACCACGGTGGCACCGCACAACCCGATGGGTCCGCTGGCGGTTGCCCACAATCTTCACTTCGCGGCAGCCTGCAGCAACTTCTCCATCCTCGAGTACAAGCTCGAGGAAA
>DATCVX010000734.1:0-2159 GCA_036566705.1 Arthrobacter sp.
AGGTCCCGGTAGCTGAAGCCTGTCCCGGCGGCGACCCGGCGGTAGCCGCGGCCGGAGGCGTTGCTGCGGCGGAGCCTCACGCTGCGTCCTCCGCCCGGTTCATCCATGTCATAAAAGCAAGCATACTGACTAATTGTTGGAATACCTGTCCATCAACTGGTGTTACTGGTTAGGTGCCTACCCCCGACGGATCCGTCTCTTCCCCCAGCGTCCCCGCGATGTCAGCCCGGCAAACCCGGTCCCACCCGGGTGTGCCGGCTCCCGGGCTCAAGGCAGTGGACAAGGAGACGACGGCGGGAATCGCCTTCGGCGTCGGCGCGTACGGCCTGTGGGGGCTGCTGCCCCTGTACTTCTTTGCGCTGCAGCCGGCCGGAGCGGTGGAAATCGTGGCCAACCGGGTGGTCTGGTCGCTGATCTTCTGCACACTGCTCATCACGGTCACCCGCTCGTGGCGGTCCATCGCGGGCGCTTTCCGCGACCGTTCGGTTTTCGCCACCCTGGCTATCGCCGCCGTCCTCATCGCCGTGAACTGGCTGACCTACACCTACGGCGTGACCACCGGGCAGGCCGTCGAAGCCTCCCTGGGCTACTTCATCAACCCGCTGGTGTCCGTCCTGCTCGGCGTGTTCGTGCTGAAGGAGAGGCTGCGTCCGCTCCAGTGGGCCGCCGTCGGGATCGGTTTTGTGGCCGTGGGCGTGCTGACGGTGTCCTACGGCAAACTCCCGTGGATTGCGCTGACGCTGGCCGTGAGCTTTGGCCTGTACGGGTTTGTGAAGAAACGCGTGGGTCCGAAGGTCGACGCCGTCACCAGTCTCAGCGTGGAGACGATGGTGCTGGCGCCCCTGGCTGCGGCCACCATGGTGTGGCTGGGCGTCAGTGGCGCGGCCACCCTGGCCAGCGAGGGGCCCGCACATTTCTGGCTCCTGGTGGCCTCCGGCGTGATCACCGCGGTGCCGCTGCTGTTCTTCGGGGCCTCGGCACGGCGGCTGCCGATGACCACCATCGGGCTGCTGCAGTACTTCGCGCCCGTGCTCCAGTTCGTCGTGGCGCTGGTGGTGTTCCGGGAGGCCATGACCCCGGACCGCTGGATCGGCTTCGGCGTGGTGTGGCTGGCGCTGCTGGTGCTCACCGTGGACATGCTCCGCACCGCCCGCAAGAACTCCGTAGCGAGGAAGCTCGCCCGCACCTCATAATCGAGCACCTTAAAAACCAAGCGCGAACTGGCAGCTAATGACGCCAAATCCGGGATTTGAGGTCATTTGCTGCCAGTTCGCGCTGTGGGGTGGGGCTGCGTCCTAGGCGTTGGCCTTGATGGCGGCGGCCAGGACGTCCAGGCCGTCGTTGAGCAGCTCGTCGGTGATGACCAGCGGCGGGAGCAGGCGGATGACGTTGCCGTAGGTGCCGCAGGTGAGGATGATGACACCCTCCTTGAGGCAGGCAGCCGCCACAGCCTTGGTCAGCTCCGGGTTGGGTTCCTTGGAACCGGCCTGGACCAGTTCGATGGCCAGCATGGCGCCGCGGCCGCGGATGTCGCCGATCACGGCAGTCCCGGAAGCAGCCAGTTCAGCCTGGAGATTCTGCAGGCGTCCCGTGGCGAGCGTCTCGATGTGGCGGGCACGTCCGGCGAGGTTGTATTCCTCCATCGAGCCGATGGCTGCCAGCGCGGCTGCGCACGCCACCGGGTTGCCGCCGTAGGTGCCGCCGAGGCCGCCCGGGTGGACGGCGTCGAGCAGGTCCGCGCGGCCGGTGATCGCGGACAGCGGCATGCCGCCGGCGATTCCCTTGGCCATGGTCAGGATGTCCGGGACAACACCTTCGTGGTTCACGGCGAACCATTCGCCGGTGCGGCAGAAACCGGACTGGACCTCGTCGGCGATAAAAACGATGCCCTTTTCCTTGGCCCAGTCGGCGAGAGCCGGCAGGAAGCCTTCGGCGGGAACGATGAAGCCGCCCTCGCCCTGGATGGGCTCGATGATGATCGCGGCCACCTGGTCGCCGCCGATCTGCTTCTCAATCATGGTGATGGCGCGCTTGGCGGCTTCCGCACCGGTGATCGAGGGGTTCTCCTCGCGGTACGGGTAGCTCATGGGCATGCGGTAGACCTCGGGCGCGAACGGACCGAAGTTGGTCTTGTACGGCATGGCCTTGGCGGTCAGCGC
>DATCVX010000735.1:0-5717 GCA_036566705.1 Arthrobacter sp.
CGCCTTGGTCTCGGGCGTGACCGGAATGTAGTGGAACGGGATTCCGTAGAACTCGGCGAGTCCGGCGAGATCCCGGTGGTTGGAAACGATGGCGGGGATCTCGATGGGCAGGGTGCCGGAGCGCTGCTGGAACAGGATGTCGTTCAGGCAATGCGCCGATGTGCTGGCCATCAGCAGGGTGCGAACCTTCTGGCCCACGGCGTTGAGGCTCCATTGCATTCCGAAGGCCGCGACCACCGGCTCCAGTGCCGCCTTGAGCTCGGACTTGGGCGCCGTCGTCGTCACCTCCACGCGCATAAAGAAGTTTCCAGTGGCCGGGCTACCGTACTGCTGGGAATCCGTAATGTTGCATCCCGCCACCAGCAGGGCACCGGCCACGGCGTGCACGATTCCTGGGCGGTCCGGGCAGGACAGGGTTACTACATACGCTTGGTTCAGCTGCTCATCACTCACGCCTACCAGCCTACCCGCGCGGGCCGGCCGTATTTGGTAGTCTTGTGGCGTCGCAACTGGCGTTGGGTGGCTAACCACCAGGGAGCGGCAATCACGAAGACCACGGATCGTACGCCTGGGCCGAGGGTCATGTCTTGCCGGACAACGTGCTGCAAACCCTGTCGGGGGGAGCGGCACCATCCTGCGCACTTTCACGCCCTGTCATCAAGGGGGCGGGGGCGTGCGCCAGCCGGTAGCCTGACCTTTAGCAGTGCCCGTATCCCTAGCCAGGAGTTTTTCGTGACTACTACCGCCACCACAACAGCCGCAGTCAGCAACCAATCGCTGGCCGAGCTTGATCCCGAAATCGCCGCAGTCCTCGACCAGGAACTTGGCCGCCAGCGCGGCACCCTGGAAATGATCGCTTCCGAAAACTTCGCTCCGCGCGCCGTGATGGAAGCCCAGGGCTCCGTCCTGACCAACAAGTACGCCGAAGGCTACCCGGGCCGCCGCTACTACGGCGGCTGCGAATACGTGGACATCGCCGAGCAGCTGGCCATCGACCGCGTGAAGGCACTCTTCGGCGCCGAGTACGCCAACGTCCAGCCGCACTCCGGTGCGCAGGCCAACGCCGCTGCGCTGTCCGCCATGATCACCCCCGGTGACAAGATCCTGGGCCTGTCCCTGGCGCACGGCGGCCACCTGACCCACGGCATGAAGCTCAACTTCTCCGGCAAGCTCTACAACGTGGCCGCCTACCAGGTCGAGGAAGACAACTTCCGGATCGACATGGACAAGCTGCGCGAGCAGGCCATCGCCGAGAAGCCCCAGGTCATCATCGCCGGCTGGTCCGCGTACCCGCGCCACCTGGACTTCGCTGCCTTCCGCTCCATCGCCGATGAAGTGGGCGCGCTGCTCTGGACCGACATGGCGCACTTCGCCGGACTGGTTGCCGCCGGCCTGCACCCGAGCCCGGTGCCGTACTCCGACGTCGTCACCTCCACGGTGCACAAGACCCTCGCCGGCCCGCGCTCCGGCGTGATCCTGGCCAAGCAGGAGTGGGCCAAGAAGATCAACTCCAACGTGTTCCCGGGCCAGCAGGGCGGCCCGCTCATGCACGTCATCGCGGCCAAGGCTGTTGCGTTCAAGATCGCCGGCACCGAGGAATTCAAGGAACGCCAGGAGCGTGTCCTCGAAGGGGCCAGGATCATCGCCGACCGCCTCAACCAGGCCGATGTCGCCGAAGCCGGTGTCTCCGTCCTCACCGGCGGCACTGACGTTCACCTGGTCCTCGTTGACCTGCGCAACTCCCAGCTGGACGGCCAGCAGGCCGAGGACCTCCTGCACTCCGTGGGCATCACCGTGAACCGCAACGCCGTGCCGTTCGACCCCCGCCCGCCGATGGTCACCTCCGGCCTGCGCATCGGCACCCCCGCCCTGGCAACCCGCGGCTTCGGCGCCGAGGAGTTCACCGAAGTTGCCGAGATCATCGCCACCGCCCTGAAGGCCGGCTCGGCCACCGACGTCGAGGCCCTGCAGTCCCGCGTGGACAAGCTCGCCGCCGACTTCCCGCTCTACCCGCAGCACGAGCAGTGGTAACCCCGTCCATGGCGCAGACCGCGAAGATCCTTGACGGCAGGGCGGCCGCTGCAGCCATCAAATCCGAGCTGACTGAGCGCGTCGCGGCCCTCAAGGCCAACGGTGTCACTCCCGGCATTGCCACGGTGCTCGTGGGCGCGGACCCGGCCTCGCAGCTGTATGTGTCCATGAAGCACAAGCAGTCGGTGGAGATCGGGATGAACTCGATCCAGCGTGAGCTTCCGGCGGATGCCACCCAGGAACAGGTTGAGGCCCTTATTGACGAACTCAATGCGGACCCCGCCTGCCACGGTTACATTGTGCAGCTGCCGCTGCCCAAGCACCTGGACACCGACGCCATCCTTGAGCGGATCGACCCCGCCAAAGATGCCGACGGCCTGCACCCGACCAACCTTGGCCGGCTGGTGCTCAACGTCAACGGCGAGATCACCTCGCCGCTGCCGTGCACGCCCCGCGGCGTCATCGAGCTCCTTGAGCGCAACGGCTACAGCCTCTCCGGCAAGCACGTCGTGGTGGTCGGCCGCGGAGTCACGATCGGCCGCTCGATCGGCCTGCTGCTCACCCGGCGGGCCGTGAACGCCACCGTGACCCTGACGCATACCGGCACCAGGAACCTCTCGGAGCTGCTGCGGCAGGCGGACGTCATCGTGGGCGCAGCGGGTGTCAAGCACATCGTCAAGGCTGCGGACGTGAAGCCGGGCGCTGCCGTGATTGACGTCGGTGTCACCCGTGAAACCGACCCCGAGACGGGCAAGAGCAAGGTACACGGCGACATCGATCCCGCCGCTGCCGAGGTAGCCGGCTGGATTTCGCCGAACCCGGGCGGCGTCGGTCCCATGACCGTGGCGCTGCTGATGACCAACGTGGTCGAGGCCGCGGAACGCCAGGCGGGAATCGCCTAGCACCAAGGCAAAAAGCAACGCCCGACGGCGGCACGCACCTTTTCACTCAAGGGCGGGCCGGCGTCGGGCGTTTTTTGTTAAGCCGCGGCTACTTCAGCTGGCCCCGGATCTCGCCGCCCGGGAACGTAGGGGTGTGGACATTGACGTAGTAGCTCCGGGGACTGGCCTCAATGGCTGCCAGGACTGCGGAGTCCGCTGTGGTGCACGTGTCAACGGTCCAGCTGGTACCGCTCCCCACTAGCAGCGGTACGAAGACGGGACCGGCCACATTTCGGGGTGCCAAGTGGATGTGTGCGGCGGTCGCCGGGACGGAAAGGTTGCGTGCGGTGAGCGTGTAGCAGAGCTCCGAGCCGTCAACGGAGTAGGTGAAGAAGCCGCTGGCCCCGGTGTTGGAACCCGTCACTTCCTGCTCAGTGTTCAGCGGAATGGCCGGAACTCCTCCCGCATTTGCCTCGGCGGGGGCGGTGATTCCCAAGAGGGAGATGCTTGCTGCGGCCACCGCGGCGGTCCTCAACCCGGAACTTTTCATGATGCGTCCTCTAGCTAGGAATTGTTGTTCCATCCTCCAGTGAAAGTCACGCTACGCCGGGCCCCCAGCCCGCACAATAGGCCGGCGATCGGGCTGGTGGCAGGTGCCGCCGTCGGCCGTTCCCGGAGCCCAACTGCAAGTCCTCTTTCACATTCCGGAGGGCTGAACTAGTCTGCGGAGGGTGCACAATAAAGCCATCGTGTCCTCCACCCCCTCCGCCGGCCATCCGATCAGGCAGCACACAGTCATCGCCGCGCAGGACCTGCGCAAGACCTATGGCGACGTAGCCGCCGTCGACGGAATATCCTTCAGCGTTGCGTCAGGGGAGTCCTTCGGCCTGCTCGGACCGAACGGGGCCGGCAAGTCCACCACGATGAAAATGATCGGCGCGGTCACCCAGCGAACGTCGGGAGACCTAAGCATCATGGGCCTGGACCCCGACAGCCACGGGCCCGAGGTCCGCGCGCACCTCGGCGTGGTGCCGCAGCAGGACAACCTGGACGAGGAGCTTCGGGTCCGGGACAACCTCCTGGTGTACGGCCGCTACTTCGGGCTGCCCATGAGCTACCTGAAGCCGAAGGCCGACGAGTTGCTGGAGTTCGCCCAGCTCACCGACAAGGCGAAATCCAAGGTCGACGCGCTGTCCGGCGGTATGAAGCGGCGCCTCACGATCGCCCGCTCCCTTATCAACGAGCCGCGGATCCTGCTGCTGGACGAACCCACCACCGGGCTGGACCCGCAGGCACGGCACATCCTGTGGGACCGGCTGTTCCGGCTCAAGGAGCAGGGCGTCACCCTCATCCTGACCACGCACTACATGGATGAGGCGGAGCAGCTGTGCGACCGGCTGATCGTGGTGGACAAGGGCCGGATCATGGCCGAAGGATCGCCGGCGCAGCTGATCCGCGAGCATTCCACCCGGGAGGTGCTTGAGCTGCGGTTCGGCTCGGAGCGCAACGCCACAGTGGGCGCGGAACTGCAGGGGATCGGTGAACGCCTTGAAGCGCTGCCGGACCGGGTGCTCATTTACGCGCACGACGGCGAAGCCGCCCTTGAGGAGGTCTCCTCCCGCGGCCTGCGGCCGGTGACATCCTTGGTACGAAGGTCCTCGCTGGAGGACGTTTTCCTCCGCCTGACCGGCAGGAGTCTCGTTGACTGACGATGCTGCCCTGACCGCGACGGCGGCCCGCGCCCACCCGCCCGAAGTCTCCGCCGCCAAGGCGCGGCGCTGGGGCGCCTTCTACTATGCGGAGCAGGTCCTCCGGGTGATGAAGGGCTACTCCTGGTCCATCCTGATGTACAGCGTGGGGCAGCCGGTGGCCTACCTGTTCGCGATGGGCGTGGGGCTTGCCACACTGGTGGACACCGGGGACGCAGGCGCCTTCGGCGGGGTCAGCTATCTGGCCTTCATTGCTCCGGCGCTGCTCGTGTCCGCCGCCGTCATGACCGCCGCCAACGAGTTCACATTCCCGGTCATGGGCGGCTTCAAGTGGCGCCGGACCTACTACGGTCCGCATGCCTCTCCGCTGACGCCGGAGCAGATTGCCGCCGGGCAGATCATTGCCGTGACGCTGAGGCTGCTGCTGCAGTCCGCCATTTACTACGCAGCCGTGGCACTGTTCGGGGCCTCTCCCTCCAGCTGGGGCTGGGCGGGCATCGTCGTGGCAACCTTGGCCGGGCTGTCCTTCGGCTTGCCGCTGATGGCCTACTCGGCATCGATCAAGGAGGACAAAGGACAGTTTGCCCTGGTGATGCGGTTCATCGTGATGCCGCTGTTCCTCTTTTCCGGGACCTTCTTCCCGCTGGACACCCTGCCCTGGGCCGTCCGATGGATCGGCTGGATCTCGCCCATCTGGCACGGCACCGAACTGGGCAGGGTCTTCAGCTACGGCTACCAGGAGCCGCCGGTCCTCACCCTGGTCCATTTTGTGGTGCTGACGGCCCTTGCGGCGCTGGGCTGGTTCCTCACCAGGGGGCAGTTCGTCCGGAGGCTGGGGCAATGAGCAGTGTCACTGGCAGCCACGCCGTGGCGGAAGAGGCCCGGAACAGGACGTTCGGGCCGTTGTATTCGCGCAACGCAAAAGCCGTGATCTCCCGGGGCCTCATGGCAACGAAGAGCACAAACTGGCTGGTCATGCTGTCCGGGTTCTTTGAGCCCGTGCTGTTCCTGATCTCCATGGGGGTGGGCCTGGGCGCCATTGTGGGCGAGGTGCGGGGGCCCGACGGGACGGAGATCAGCTACGCGGCCTACATCG
>DATCVX010000736.1:0-2335 GCA_036566705.1 Arthrobacter sp.
GTCAACGCCCTGCACAAGGTCCTGGACCGCGGCGACATCCGCTTCTTCGGCAACGTGGACTACGGCACTGACTTGACCATCGAGGACCTGCGCACCCACTACGACGCCGTCATCTTCGCCACCGGCGCCATCAAGGACGCGGACCTGAACATCCCCGGCATCGAGCTGGACGGCTCCTACGGCGGCGCGGACTTCGTCTCCTGGTACGACGGCCACCCCGACGTTCCCCGTGAATGGCCCCTTGAGGCCAAGGAAATCGCCGTGATCGGCAACGGCAACGTGGCACTGGACGTGGCCCGTGTCCTGTCCAAGCACGCCGACGACCTGCTGGTCTCCGAAATCCCGGACAACGTCTACGCCGGACTGAAGGCATCGCCTGTCACCGACGTGCACGTCTTCGGCCGCCGCGGCCCGGCCCAGGTCAAATTCACCCCGCTGGAGCTGCGCGAGCTGTCCCACTCCAAGGACGTGGACATCATCCTGTACCCGGAGGACTTCGAGTTCGACGAGGAATCGGACCGCCAGATCCAGACGAACAACCAGACCAAGACCATGGTTTGCACGCTCACCAACTGGATCGCCGAGCAGCCCGAGGACCTCTCCGAGCTCAAGGCGTCCCGCCGCCTGCACCTGCACTTCCTGCACAGCCCGGTGGAGATCTACGACGACGCCGAGACGCCGGGCAAGGTGGCCGGCATCAAGTTCGAGCGCACCGAGCTGGACGGCACGGGCAACGCCCGCGGCACCGGCGAGTTCGTGGACTACCCGGTCCAGGCCGTCTACCGCGCCATCGGCTACTTCGGCTCCGCCCTGCCGGAGATCGAGTTCGACCACAAGAAGGGTGTCATCCCGAACGACGGCGGCCGCGTCCTGGACGCCTCCGGCACCCACGTGCCGGGCGTCTACGCCACGGGCTGGATCAAGCGCGGACCCGTCGGCCTGATCGGCCACACCAAGGGCGATGCCCTCGAGACCGTGACCTACCTGCTGGAAGACCGCGAGAACCTTCCGGTGGCCAACGTTCCCGAGGCGGACGCCGTCGTGGAACTCCTGGACGCCCGCGGCGTGAAGTTCACCAGCTGGGAAGGCTGGCTGGCCCTGGACGCCCACGAGCTTGCCCTCGGCGCAGCCGCCACCGAAGCCGGAGGCTCGCACGGTGTTGAGGTCAAGCGTGAGCGCATCAAGGTGGTGCCGCGCGAGGACATGGTTGCCATCTCCCGCGACGGTGTCGCCGCGCAGGTCTAGCGCTTTTCGAAGTCAAATCAGTGGGATGGGCATTTCTGCCCATCCCACTTTTTTGGCCCATAAAGTAAATTCATTGGACAAACACTTTCCGGCTCCGGGCAGCCGTTCCAGTCCCGCCTGCCCTCACCAAAGGACCTTCCATGAGTCACCCCAGTTACCCGCACGCGCCCGAAAACAGCGCGTCCGTTCCGCCTGTCCCGCCCGCTCCGTCCAGTTTTGCCGGACCCTACCCGGGAGGACAGCCGGGCGGATACCAGCCTGAGCCCTACGGGCAGGTTCCCTATGCCGGCGGCCCGGGTAAATCCTTCGTCACCACCTGGATCCTGTCCCTCCTGCTGGGAACCCTTGGGGTGGACCGTTTCTACCTCGGCAAGATTGGCAGCGGCGTCGCGAAGCTGCTGACGCTGGGCGGATTTGGTATCTGGGCCCTCGTTGACCTGATGATCATCCTGACGGGGAACGCCAGGGACAAGGACGGTGGTCCCCTGGAGGGCTACCCGGAGAACAAAAAGAAGGCATGGATCATCACCGGAATCGTCTGGCTCGCCAGTATGATCACCGCAATCCTGCTCACCATTGTGTCCATCAGCATTACAGCTGCAGCCCTCGAGGGCAGGAACGTTCCCGATCAGCCGTCTCTTCCCTCCGCCTCGAAGGCAGGGCCGCCACCGTCCGGAAGCGCCGCCGATGAAAACACACTCGTGGCCACGGTGTCCGAGGGCAACACCGTTAAGATCGGTGTCCTCGATTCCCTGTACACCACCGAGATCCCGGCCATGTCCTACCTGAAACCGGCCAACGGAGGGTTCCTGGTGTTCGAGGTCTCATGGGAGACGCTGACCGGAACCAGCACCGCCGCCCCGGCCGCCTTCGAGGTCTATGACGCCGAGGGTAACGAGGGCGAGCGGGTCTATCTTGAAGATGGCCTCGGCGGCCTGCCGACTGAGGAAGTGGGCGCCGGGGACCTCCGACAGGGACTCATCGCCTTTGACGTCAAGAAGGGGCCGGTCAAGGTGGTGGTCACCGATGACTATGGCGATCAGGCATCGACCTTCACCCTGACTGCCCAGTAATCGAATACAATAAATGC
>DATCVX010000737.1:0-7667 GCA_036566705.1 Arthrobacter sp.
GCCTTGCTTCCAGTTGACCGGCGTCGCTACCCGGTGCTTCGCAGTGAGCTGAAGCGAGTCGACAACGCGAAGCACTTCGTCGAAGTTGCGTCCGGTCGTCATGGGGTAGACGAGGATCAGCTTGATCTTCTTGTCCGGCCCAATTACGAACACGTTGCGGACGGTCTGGTTGTCCGCGGGCGTGCGGCTCTTGGCGTCCCCGGATGTGGCTGCCGGGAGCATGCCGTAAAGCTATGCCACGGTGTAGTCGTCGTCGCCGATCACGGGGTAATTGGGGCGGGCCCCCTGCGTCTCTTCGATATCGGCGGCCCACCGCTCGTGATCAGCCGTCGAGTCCACGGACAGGCCAATGACCTTGACTCCGCGTCGGTCGAACTCGTTGCGATGTGATGACGGAGCCAAATGGCTCGCCGTCACTTCTGAGGGTAAGGCGACCCTGTTCCCCGACCGTTCCCCCCGGCTACCATGAGGGCGTGGAGAAGTGCGCCGTCGTCATGCTGGGCGCGTTCGGTGTCGTGATTGACGGCCGGCCGGTTCAGGACGACGCGTGGAAACGGACCAAGGCGGCTGGGCTCGTTAAGGTCCTCGCCCTCGCGGAAGGGCACCGGCTGCATAGGGACGTCGTCGCCGATCTGCTCTGGCCCGATCTCAGCGCGAAGGCTGCCGCTTCGAACCTCCGAAAGGCAATGCATTTCGCACGCGCCGCCCTCGGCTCGCCAGGCGCCGTTCAGGCGCACGGCGACCTGCTGGTCCTGCTGCCAGGCACGGATGTTTCCATTGACGCGGAGCAGTTCGAAGCGGAAGGACGCGCCGCGCTCGCCTCATCGGCAGGGGTGGATGAGGCGCTCGCCCTGTACCGAGGCGACCTGCTTCCTGACGATCGGTTTGCCGTGTGGGCCGAGGACCCCCGCGATCGGCTGCGCACGCTGTACCTGCGTTTGCTCAAGGCCGCCGCTCGGTGGGACGACGTGGTCAAGGCAGACCCAACGGACGAGGAAGCCCACCGCGCGATCATGGTTCGTGCGCTCGACGCGGGCGATCGCCAGGGCGCGATCCGCCAGTTCGAGCGACTCTGTCGGCGGTTGCGCGCCGACCTGGGCGTTGGCCCAGGGACGGCGACGGTCGCGGTCTACGAGCAGGCCATCGCCGAGGACAGCCGACGCGCGGAGAATCGAACGCGGGTCACGTTGGCGCGGGCACTCATCGCCCTCAACAGTGGCGACCTTGTCGAAGCGACGTCATACGCCCGGCGTGCACGCGAGCTGGCTATGGAAGCGGACTTGGGCCGAGAGATCGGCGAGGCCAGCGCCGTGTTGGCGATCGCGGCGAACCTGCAGGACCGTTGGCCCGAGGTGTTCGAGGCCGAGTTCGTGGAGTTCACACGGCACGACTCCGCGCGCTCCGGCTACATTCTTGACGCACAGTTGTGCCTCGCCGAGTTCTGCCTGAGCGGGCCGGACGGGCACCGGAACATTGCGCGGCGGATAGCGCGTCTGCGCACGATCGCCGAACGAGCAGGCTCGGTGCGTGGCCAGGCCATCGCCGACCTGTTGCTGGGGGAGGCGGCACTGTTCTCCGGTGAGCTCGGCGACGCGCGCAGTCTGCTCCAGTCCGCACTCGAGCTGCATCGGCGGGCCGGGGCACCGGCTGGCGAGATCGTGACAGTGCAACGCCTCGCTGAGGTTGACCTCGCGCAGGACCGGCCCGAGGAGGCTGCCCGGGCAGCCAGCCGCGCACTGGCCGCCGCTGCGTCCACGTGGCTTGAACCGCACCTCGTTGTGCGCCTGTACGGGGTGCTCGCTGAGGCAGCCAGCTCCCCGGCGCAAGCGGTCCGCATCATCGAGCGAGCCGACGCCGCTCTCGCCGGTAGGAGCGTCTGTCCGCCGTGCTCGATGGGGTATCAAGTCGCCGCAGCGACGCATTACGCACTTGCAGGGAAGCTGGACGCCGCCCGTCGCCGCCTCGCCAACGCCGAGCAGCTCGCAGGCATGTGGCCTGGCGGACCATGGCACGCCGCCCTCTGGGAAGCACGAGCCGTCCTGCGCCGCGCAGAGGGGCACGATGATCAAGCCATCGCCTTGTTTTGGGAGGCGGCAGCTAGTTTTGCCGAGCTCGGCAGGCGCCAAGACGAGCAGCGCTGCCTGGCCCGGGCAGCACAAAGATCGCCAATGGCGACCGGAAAGCCTTTGGCCGGCTAGTTCCTGGGAGGCTGCGCTCCGCGCGGGGGCGGAAAACTCTTCCATCGCCGCGCCAAAAGGCAGGACCCTTGCGGGTCCTGCCTTTGACGTGTGCGGATGCCCGCTCCTGCGCCCGGCTTTCGGGCTACCTGTTGCGATGGAGTGCAGGAGCGGCTCCGTACGTCTGCCGGGCTTGTGCCGGCAGTCCGTGGGCCGAGGCGGGGTTTTTGCCCGCCGCGGCCGGAGAACTCACATGATGCCGGTGGGTACCAGCAGGGCCCAGGCCAGTGCCGGCGCCGCCAGGACCACTCCGCCGGCGTACATCATCAGCTGCTTGTAGACGCGCTGACGGTCGTCCTCGCGGGCGTTGGCCACCACCAGGGCGCCGTCGGTGGAGAACGGCGAGACGTCCACGACGGTTGCCGCGATGGCCAGTGCGGCTACCGTTCCGGAGGCGCTCAGCGAGCTGGTGGCCAGCAGCGGGCCCGCCAGCGGGATGAACGCGGTGAGCAGCGCCGTCGACGACGCGAAGGCTGAACCGACGCCGATCACGTAGCAGAGGACCAGGGCCACCAGCAGCGGTGCACCCAGCGCCAGCGCCTGTTCGGCGAGCGTGTCGATGACGCCCACGTGCTGGAGGAGGGAAACGTAGGTGATCATGCCGGCCACCAGCAGGACGGTGGACCAGGACACGCCGCCGATGAAGGTGCGGTGTTCCTTGATGTTGACCAAAGCAAGGAGGAGCCCGGCGGACAGGGCCACGAAGCCGATCGGCATGTGGAAGCCCAGTGCGCAGACGAGCATGGCAGCGATCAGCGCCAGCGTCAGGATCTGCTGGCCGTGGGGGCGTCCGGTGCTGGAGGTCTCAAGGTCTGCGTGCCGGCCGTCGCCGTCGCGCAGCTTGCCCAGCAGAGCGAACAGCACCACGGTCAGGACCGAAAGGATGAGGTTGATCGCGAAGCTGGCGGTGAACAGGGCGCCCTGGGAAATGGGGAAACCGTTCTTCACCGCGATGTCGTGCACCAGCACCCCGGCAACGGACAGCGGGGAGAAACCGCCGGCGTGGGCGCCGTTGATGAGGAACGCGCCCATCACCACCGGGTGGATGCGGGACTCGTACGCCAGGCCGATGGCGGCCGGTGCCAGCAGGGCGACGGCGGCGGGGGAGAAGGTGCCCAGCGACGTGAGGGCTGCGGCCATCAGGAAAAACACCCACGGCAGCAGGAGCGTCCTGCCCCGGACCAGGCGGACGCATGTCTGGACGATGATGTCGATGGTGCCGTTCCGCTGCGCCATGCTGAAGAAGTAGGTGACGCCGATGATGGTGATGACGATGTTGGCGGGGAAATCCGCCAGGATCTCCTTGTCGGTCATGCCCAGCATGAAATAGCCGACGCCGAAGGACGCTACCAGCCCCATGACACCGATGTTCAGCGGCCACTTGGTGGCGACGACGAACATCACCACGAGGATGATGAGCGGGATGATCTGGACAGCTGTCATGCTCGGCTCCGATTCCGCGGTGGGCGCCTGGTTGAAGACGCCTCCCGCCAAAACCAGGGCAAGCACACCCAGGAGGGTGATGCCTACCACCGCCATCAGCAGGATACGGCGGCGGCGGGCAGGACGCGGAGACTTTTGGTCCCGGGTCTCCTCATCAGTGTCGGTGGGGCGTTGCGCAGTCTTAGTCATGGCAGTACTCCTCATTGAGTGGCGCCCGCGAGGGAAGCCTCGGCAGCAGTACCGAGGGCCTCGGGGAGGTGGATGATGGTGGTTGCGATAGTGCGGGCCGTCCGGTCGACGCCGACGAGCAGCGCGCCGTCGTGATCCTCGGTCCAGGTTTCGATGACGCCGGCGGGGGTGCGCAGTTTCAGGGTGGCCCCCAAGCCGCTGCCGGTCATGGCATGCAGGACTGTGCCTGCTGTCCGGGCTGCCAGGGTCAGGGCAATGCTGCCAGTGATGGCCAGCGCCGGGTGGGGCCGGCCCATCGACAGCATCATGACGTTGAGGTCGCAGCCGTTGTCCGCAGGCGACGGGGCGGCGGCGATGGCCAGCTTGGGGATGGCCCGCGCTGCCTGGGCGGTGGTGGGTGCCAGCCCCATGCGCACCGCCGCCTGCCGCCGGATCAGGTCCAGGGTCTCCAGCTGCAGTTCGACGCCGGGCAGCCAGCTGCTGTACCGGCCGGGATCCAGGCCAAGGTCCTCGGCGCGGACGATCACCACGGGGGCGCCGGCGTCCACCATGGACACTGTCCAGCGGGTTCCGCCGGCGGTGATGGTGTCCGTCGCCGAGCCGGTGGGCAGCAGTGCTCCCGTGGTTTTCCCGGCCGGATCGTGGAAGCCAAGCCCCACGCGGTAGCCGGGGAACGGGACGCCCGGCATCCGGGCGTCCGGGACAATGGGCAGGGCGCCGGCGGGGGTTGCCACCCGCTGGACGATGACCTGCCCGGTGTTGGTGTTGCGGGTGACAATCCTGGTGACGTCCCCGCTGGGAAGGACCCATCCCTTTTCAATCGCGTAAAGGCCAACCACTGCGGAGCAGTTCCCGCAGTTGCTGCCCCAATCCACTGAGGCCTCTTCGATGCCCACCTGTGCGAAGGTGAAGTCGACGTCGATATCGTCGTCGTCAGGCCGGTGCAGGATCACGGCTTTGCTGGTGGTGGAGGTTGCGCCGCCCACCCCGTCGATCTGCCGGGAGTCGGGGCTGCCGAACACGCGGGGCAACAACGAGTCCAGGCTGGTGCCGCCGCTCAGATGTCCGGCGTCAAACACCCAGCATTTGCTGGTGCCTCCGCGCATCCACTCTGCTTCGATCTTCATTGTTCTTCCACATCTCCTTGTGCCTCGATTCCTTCAAGGGGCCCTGATAAGAGATTGATCCGGATCACAACTTAAGACAATGTTCAATAAATGAAGGGGGATGTAGGATTGCTTCAATCGCTGCGGTTGATTGGGCTGGTCCGTGTGCATTGGTTTTTTTCAGCCCGCGGGAGGGCCGAGTGATCCCGGGCTCTGCGGGCCGCATGCACGAAATTCGCCATATCCAGCGAGGGGTAAAGCAATGCTTCACGACGACGAGCAGCATCTTTTCGACATCCGGCGCCTGGCGCTGCTGATGGAGGTAGTGGAGCAGGGATCCATCACCGCTGCGGCCGAGCTGATGATGTACTCGCCCTCCGCCGTCTCCCAGCAATTGCGCAAGCTCGAGCAGGAAGTGGGCCAGCCCCTGCTCAACCGCCGCTCCCGTGGCGTGGTGCCCACCGAGGCCGGCCAGGTCCTTGCCGGCCATGCGCGCCAGATCATCCGGCAGATGAAGGCGGCCCAGTCCGACCTGGACCAGATTGCCGGGCTCAAGCGCGGGGCCCTGACCGTGGGCACTTTTCCCACCCTGGCAGGGTCCTTCCTGCCCCTCGTCATCCGCGCCTTCAAGAAGCGCTACCCGGCCATCAGCCTCTCGCTGCGCAGTGCCCGGTTCGATGAGCTGGTGGCGGACTTGCAGTCAGGGGTAACCGGCCTGTGCCTGCTGTGGGATTACCCGTGGAACAGGTTCCATGACGACTCCATCCGGGTCACTGAAGTCTTTCGCGAGAGCACCGTGATCCTGGTGGCCGGCAGCCACCCGCTGGCCGACCGTGAGCAGGTGAGCATGGAGGAACTGCGCAACGAGTCGTGGATCGTGCGCGCGGAGGCGCACCCCGTGGTGGAAGTGCTGCAGCGTTCCGCCAAGGAGGCCGGGTTCGAACCGACCATTGGATTCCTCGCCAACGACTACCAGGAAGCCCAGGCCATGGTCAGCGTCGGCATGGGAGTGGCTCTGGTGCCCAAAACCGCCGTCGCCCTTCAACACCCCGATGTCCGCGTGCTCAGCCTCGGGGACGCCGCCCCGCTGCGCCGCATCCTGCTGGCGCAGCGCCAGGACAAGGTTTACGCACCGGCAGAGGTGGCCTTCCACTCCACGCTGCTCGAGATTGCCCGCGAACGGGCGGGCGACTACCTCTAGGCCCTCAGCTGCTGAGGCTCCAGTGCACCCGGATGGCCTCGGCAATCGGGCCGGCGGCGACGTCGACCCGGAAGGCGACGGGCGCGGTTCCTGTCTCCTCGATGACCGCGTCACGGTACACGCGGCCGCATGCGGGGCAGAGGGTGTAGAGGTCCTCGTCGGCAGGCCATTCCGCCAGCCCGGCCGGGACCGGGGTGCCGTCGCCGTTGTGGACGGGGACGCCTTCCGAGTTGGCCTGGATCAACCCGTCCTTGCTGACAGTATTGCCGCACACGCAGGTGATGGTGGTGACATCATGGCCGGTCACATCGGCGGTTTCAGTGTCCATGATGACCTCCCCGGTGTTGGAAGAGAGATGTTGTGTAATCAGCTTATGCCTGCTGATGCGTGCCGTCGCCGGCGCTTGTAAATCCCCGTTGTGGTGGACGCCCAACAGGGCCACCATGATCGTATGAACGCTGACACACCCAAGACGCATGAGCTGAACTTGCCCCAGGCATTCCTCCTGCTGGCAACGAACGACACGACCGGCAAACCGGACATTCCGGCGTATGTACTCAGGACCGCATTGGCCGGAGCAATACTGGCCGAACTGGACCTGATCGACGCGATCGAACTGCAGGGCAAGCGCGTCAGGGCCACCGGCACCTCCCCGGCAACGGATCTCCAGCACGAGCTGGAACTCATCCGGGGCAAATCCCGGCCGCACGCTCCCAAGAGGTGGGTCTCCATGCTGGAGGGCCGCGCCGAAGTCCAGCGCGCCTACGAGGGGATGGCATCACGGGGCATCGTGGAACATGTCGGCGAAAAGCACCTGGCCCGGTTCCGCCCAGTGCGGTACCCGGAGAAGGACCATGGGCCGGAGGCGGCGCTCCTGGAAAAAATCCAGGCCGCACTCAGCGGCCCGCCGTCCGCTCTCGAGGTGCCTGATTCGGCGACCGACGCAGGAACGACGGAAGCGGAAACAGCCGATGCAGAAACACCTGATGCGGGGGTGCCGGTGTCCACGACGTCCGATACCGGGGCAGCGGATGCAAAGCCTGATTCCACGGAACCCGATGACAGGACCACAGCACTGATCGCCCTGCTGCAGGCGGCCGGACTGCTTGGAAAGCTCTTCCCGTCAGCAGATCTGACCCGGGCAAATGAGCTGTCGAGGGACTATTGGCCCACCCGTGCGGTGGAGGACGAACTTCGCATGATCAGACTGGCGCAGCAGGAAGCCGCCAACTTGTGAGGCTACCTGACGGTGCCGGGAACGGCACCAAAGGAAACAGGTCGACGGCGGGAGGTCCCGCCGTCGACCTTTCTTAACGTAATTGGTCAACCGGTTGGTGGATTCTGCCGGAGATGCCTGATAATCAGGATGAGGGTTGCGCCGCGTTGACCCTCCCTCCCCAAAAATCCACACATCAGGAAACTTCTTTATGGACAGTTCAGGCTTTATTGCCCTCTTCCTTGCCGGATCAGACAGCACTGCCACAAGCGCAC
>DATCVX010000738.1:0-3257 GCA_036566705.1 Arthrobacter sp.
CCTGGCCATTTGCTCGGCGAAGTCGTCGCCACCGCCGGGCTCATTTTGCTGGTCTTCGCCCTCGCAGCCACCAACCGGGGCGCCCTCGCCGCGCCTGCGGTCGGCGCCTATATCGGCGCCGCTTACTGGTTCACGTCCTCGACGTCGTTCGCGAATCCAGCCGTGACCGTCGGCCGGATCTTCAGTGATACCTTCGCCGGCATTGCACCGGCATCCGTTCCCGGCTTCGTGGCGGCGCAGCTGGTGGGCGCCGCCGTCGGCCTTGGCCTCCTCCTGATCCTGTTCCCTTCCGCCGCCAACGCCGCGGACGACGTCGTCCTTCCGCACCGTTCCGGTAAGGCCAGTCCCTAGCCTTCACTGCTATGCCCCGGCGCCTTCCCCGAATACATTGATGACTGTCAATGTCGGGGCATAATGGATATATGAAACTGCTGCCCGTACTCGACCAGGCCACGGATGAAGCCTGCTGCACTCCCTCAGGAGTCCCTGCCCTGGGCGCCGAGGAAGCGAAGCAGAAGGCCCTGGTCTTCAAGGCGCTGGCCGATCCGAACCGGCTGCGGCTGCTGTCCATCGTCAAGGCGGACGCCTCCGGCGAATCCTGCGTGTGCGACCTGACGGAGCCGCTGGACCTGGGCCAGCCGACGGTCTCCCACCACCTGAAGATCCTGGTGGAGGCCGGGCTGCTGCACCGCGAAAAGCGCGGCACCTGGGCCTACTACTCCCTGGTCCCCGGGGCACTGGACGAGGCGGCCGGCCTTCTGGCCACGCTGTGACCATGCCGCAACAGTCAGCTGTGGCCATACGTCCCATGCTCGACGGCGACTGGCCGGCGGTCCGGCGGATCTACGCCGAAGGAATCGCCACCGGACACGCCACCTTCGAATCGGAGGCGCCCGGCTGGGAACAGTTCAATGCGGCCAGGCTCCCCCGCCACCGGCTCGTCGCCGAAACAGCCGACGGCGCAATCCTTGGCTGGGCCGCTGTCTCCCCCGTCTCCGCCCGACCCGCCTACTCAGGCGTGGTGGAACACTCTGTCTATGTCGCGGCCGAAGCCCGGGGCCTTGGCTTGGGCGCAAAGCTGCTGCGGGCCTTGGCTGATTCCACGGAACGTGACGGGATCTGGACCATCCAGGCGAGCGTCTTTCCCGAAAATGAGGCCAGCCTCAAACTCCACCTCGCGAACGGCTACGTTGAGGTGGGCCGCCGACACCGCATCGCCCGGATGACGCACGGACCGCTCACGGGACAATGGCGCGACACCGTCCTGATCGAACGCCGGTCCCCCGCCATCTGATTGTTGGGACAGCGCTGCCGGGCCCTAGATCTTCTCCACGCTGAGGTTCCGGTAGGCCGCCCTGAGCGGTGCCATCTGGCGGAAGCCGATGCGGCCCCCGCCCAGCACTTTGTCCGACGGGTCCGACCACTCAAAGAGAGTCAGTCCGTTGATGGAGAACGCCACGCGCGGCCCGTCCTTCACCACTTCCATCCGGTAGAAATCCACGGCGTCCCCGGTGGGCGGCAGCGGGTCGGCGCCCTGGGCCACCAGTTCAAAGCCGGCGCTTTTCCGCAGGTTGCAGGTGCGGAAGGCGCGCTCAGACTCGTACTTGTGCCGGAAGTAGGAGATGTGGAGGGCGTCGATATCGCCGGAGTGGTACTGCGGGTAGTACCCGGTCCTCGGCGCCAGGCCGGCGGAGAACAGATCCCGTCCTTGGTGGCCCACGGCTGAGAAGAACAGCATCGCCAGGCCCGGTTCGGCGAGGGGCAGGAACTCCCAGCTGATCCGGATGCCGTCCGGGAATTCCTCCGGGCACCAGAACGTCCAGTGCGCGTGGTCCCCGAACTCCTCGTCGTCCAGCGAGCCGGACAGCTCCAGCGCACCATCGTGGCTGGCCAGGCTCAGCGGCCCTTCCGCCACCCAGCCGGCCACGTCCGCCGGGCCGGCCAGCGGGTTGCTGTACAGCAGGCCGGTGCTGGCGCGCGGCGCACCCACCTAGCCCCGCCCCGCCGTCGTGCGTACCCCCAACGCGGGGTCACTTCCGGCCCAATTTTCGCCCTTTATTGGGCTTGATGTGACCCCGCGTTGCTCGGGGCCGAAGCCGAGCATGCTCAGCCGGGCGGCAACTTCCTCCGCGACGAGGGCCGCTCCACGCTGGGAGAAGTGCGTGTTATCCGCCAGCCCGGCAGGCCAGAAGGCGTGCTCGCCGGGCCCGAAATGGCAGAACAGGGACCGCGATTCTTCAACCCCCAGCTCCACGTACAGCGCGCGGGTCCAGGCGTTGAGGTCGATGGCGGGCAGCTGCAGTTCAAGTGCGATTTCGCGGACCACTTCGGGGTAATCCTCCAGGCTTTCTTCCAGGACAGCGTCCGACGCCGGCCCGGCCAGGAAGTGCCGGCGCTCCACCGAGGTGCAGAGCACCGGCGCGGCTCCCCGGGCATGTACGTCCGCCACCATGGTGCGGAGGTTGGCGGCGTACCCGGTCCTGGCCGCGAGGTGGACCTTCTTCTGGTCGTTGTGCCCAAACTGGATCAGGACGAGGTCGCCCTCTGCGGCGGTCTCCAGCAGCTGCCCCCAGAGCCCCTCCTCCCGGAAGGACTCCGTGCTGGCCCCGCCCTTGGCGAAGTTGTGCACGGCGGCCCACGTGAAGACGTGCCGGGGCAGGTGGGCTCCCCAGCCGCTCATGGGGTATTCGTGAGTGGGACAGTTGGCCACCGTGGAATCGCCGGCGAGCAGGATTTTCATGCTGTGCTTTCTGTTGGTTTTGGGGGTGGTCAGCCCTTGACGGAGCCGATCAGCATGCCCTTGGCGAAGTGCTTCTGCAGGAAGGGGTAGAAGATGAGGATGGGCAGGGTGGCGACGACGATGACCGCAAACTTGATGCCCTGTTCGGGCGGGATGTAGTTCGGGTCCACGTTCCCGGTGCCGAGGAGGTCGGAGGAGGCCGTCACCTGGCGCAGGTACATCTGCAGCGTCCATTTGGAGTTGTCGCTCAGGTACAGCAGGGGTGACATGAAGTCGTTCCAGATCCCTACGGCGTAGAACAGCGCGAACGTGGCCAGCACCGGTTTGGAGAGCGGCAGCAGGATCCGCCAGAGGATCCCGACCTCGGTGGCGCCGTCCATTTTGGCGGATTCCTCCAGCTCGGCGGGGAGTTCCTGGAAGAAGTTCTTGATGATGATCAGGCTGAACGGGTTGATGGCCGCGGGCAGGATCAGGGCCCAGTAGCTGTTGAGCAGGCCGAGGTCCTTGATCAGCAGGA
>DATCVX010000739.1:0-5096 GCA_036566705.1 Arthrobacter sp.
TTCGAGGCCGGCCGGCACCAGCAGCAGTCCCTGCTCCACACAGTCGAGGTCCGCGGGAAGCGCACGCCGTGCCCGCTGCAGCCACGCACTGGCCAACGTTTCCTCGCCGCTAAGCAGAAAGTGCAGGGCAAGCCAGGCAGCGCTTCGCGCCGCCCCGGAAGAGTCCGAGTGCTCCAGGTGTGCCCGGTACCCACGGGCCAGCACTCTTGCGGCTTCGTCGTCGTGGCCCATCAGATAGGCCGCATCGGCGACAAGTTCGAGGTCTTCCGGTTCGAGCGACGACTGGCGGTCAGCATCCATCAGGAGGGCGTGTGCATTCGCCCATTCCTGTCGCCCGAAAGCCTCCCGGCCCAGACGTAGAGGGTCTGCCGCCATTGGTTCTCCACTGACTCTTCGGCGCTGACGGCGCCGATACGTGAAGCTTAGCGCTTCGGCGTGGACTCCGGCAGGCAGCCAACGACGGCGGCGGCCATCCGCCGTCGTTCTTCCAGTGAGTGCTCCGCAACCGCCCCTATGAGGCCTCAGAACGGCCTTTACGGAACAGCCGATGAGAGCTACTCAAGGCCGCGGCGCTTCAGGAGGGGTTCCAGCTTCGCTTCGCGGCCTCGGAGGGTTTTGAAGGATTCCAGCGGGTCGCGGCTGTTGCCGCGGGAAAGCAGCTCCTGGCGGAAGCGTTCGCCGTTGGCTCGGGTCATGCCGCCGTTCTCCGTGAACCAGTCCACCGTCTCGGCGTCCAGCACCTCGCTCCAAATGTAGGAGTAGTAGCCGGCGGCGTAGCCCGCCCCGGCGAAGATGTGCTGGAAATAGCCGGTGCGGTAGCGCGGCGGGATCAGGGCGTGGCCCACTCCTGCCGCCGCAAGGGACTTCTCCTCGAATGCCAGGGCATCGTCGGGGATCCCGCCTTCGTCCAGCACATGCCACGCCAGGTCAAGCAGCGCGGCACCCAGGTACTCGGTGGTGGCGAAGCCCTCGCCCCACAGCCGGGACTCGTTGAGCCTGTCCACGACGTCCTGGGGGAGCGGCTCGCCGGTGGCGTAGTGCCGTGCGTAGTTGGCCAGCACTTCAGGCCACAGGATCCACATCTCGTTGACCTGCGACGGGTACTCCACGAAGTCGCGGGGCACGGCCGTGCCGGCGAACCGCGGGTACGTCACGTTGGAAAACAGCCCGTGCAGCGCATGGCCGAATTCGTGGAACGTGGTGCGCAGCTCATCCAGCGTCAGGAGGGTGGGTTCCCCGGCCGGCGGCTTGGTGATGTTCAGGTTATTGATGACCACCGCACTAGTGCCCAGCAGGGCGGACTGCTCCACCAGGGAGTTCATCCATGCCCCTCCGCGTTTGGACTCCCGGGTGTAGTAGTCGCCCAGGAACAGTCCCAGGCCGCTGCCGTCTTCGTTCCGCACCTCCCATACGCGGACGTCCGGGTGGTAACCGGCCAGGTCCGTCCGTTCATGGAAAGTGATCCCAAACAGTGACGTGGCTGCATGGAACACCCCGTCCTGGAGCACCCTGTCCAGCTCGAAGTAGGGGCGGAGCGCCTGCTCGTCAACGGCGTACTTCTCGCGCCGGACCTTTGCCGAATAGAACGCCCAGTCCCAGGCCTCCAGCGGATGGCCGGCAATGTCTGCCAGCGCCGCGGCCTCGGCATCAGCGTTCCGCACCGCAGCCGGCGCAAGCCGGTTCAGCATGGCCTGGACGGTCTCGAAATCCGGCGCCGTCTGCCGGTCCACCACCAATTCGGCATAGTTCGCGAACCCAAGAAGCTTTGCCTTTTCGGCCCGCAGCGTGGCCATCGAACGCACGAGTTCCCGGACGTCCAGGCTGCCGCCGTCACTGCCCCTGCCAAGGGAGGCTTCAAACAGCCGACGGCGGACGTCCCGGTTTTCGAGGACGGCCATGGCCGGCTGGTTACTTGGCTGGATCAGGGTCAGCAGGAACTTGCCTTCGTGCCCCGCAGTCCGGGCTGCTTCGGCCGCGCCGGCGACGTCGTCGGCGGGCATGCCGGCCAGCTCCTCCTCGTGGTCCACCAGGAGGGCGGCGGACTTCATGGCTTCCTTGACCCGCTGGCCGAAGTCGGTCCCCAGCCGGGAGAGTTCGGCGTTGACAGTCCTCAGCCGATCCTGGTCCGGAGCGTCCAGCTGGATTCCTGACTGCCGGAACTCCTTCAGGTACTCCTCGACGAGCCGCACGGCTTCGGGCTCAAGGCCTGCAGTGTCGATGGCGGCAAACCTGTCGAAGAGTGCACGGTTCAGGTACACCTCGTCCTGATGTGCGGTGAGCTGCGGCGTCAGCTCCGTTTCGAGGTCGCGGATCTCATCCGAGGCGTCGGCTGAAACCAGGGTGAAAAAGGACGCCGCTGCCCGTTCCAGCAACCGGCCCGCCTGCTCCATGGCGACGGCGGTGTTCGCAAACGACGCAGGCTCGGTGTTGTCCACGATGGCACGGATTTCGGCCAGATGCCCGGCCAGGCCTGCATGGACCGCCTCCGCGTACTCGGGGACCGAGATCCCGGCAAACGGCGGCAACTCGTAGGGCAAGGGACTGGGGCTGAAGAGCGGATTGGTCATGAAGTAAAGCTTTCACATCCCGGCGCTGTTCTCAATGAGCCAAATGCGCGGTTCCGGCCGCGTCGAAACCTAGAATTACGCCCATGGGGAACAGAAGTGGCGGCATTGCCGTCCGCGCCGGCGCAGCCATGGCTGCAGCCATTCTTGTGAGCGCCATCGCCGGCTGCGGCCTGATAGCCGAACAGGCCGGACGGTCGGCCAGCGCCGGGACCACTCCGGGTCCGGGGACGGGCCAGTCTAGTGCCACGCAGACGCCGGCGCCCACGCCCACCCCCACGCCCACGCCGGGTGCGGGGCCTGCGTGCCCGACGCTGCGCTGCACCTCTGTCCTGGTCACCGGCGACATGCTGGTCCACACCCAGCTCTGGCAGCAGGCCCAGCAGGACGCCGCCGCGGCGGGGAAACCCGGACTGGACTTCACGCCGCTCCTTGAAGGTCAGCGCCGTTACATCCAGGCCAGCGACCTCGCCATCTGCCACCAGGAGACACCCGTGGCCGGGCCGGAGGGGCCGTTCTCGGCCTACCCCTCGTTCAATGTCCCGCCGCAGATCATCACAGCCTCGAAAGCGGTCGGCTACCAGGCCTGCACCACCGCGAGCAACCACACCATCGACCGGAGCACGGACGGATTGCTGCGGACGCTGGACGCCCTGGACGCCGCAGGCCTGAAGCACACCGGTTCCTACCGCACGGAAGCCGAGTCCCAGGGCATCCTGATCCTGCAGACACCTGCCGCCAGGATCGCCATCATCCAGGGGACCTACGGCCTCAACGGCCAATACCCTGAATACCCCTGGCAGGTCGACATGCTGGACGCACCGTCCATGATCGCCAAGGCCGTCAAGGCGCGGGCACTCGGGGCAGACATCGTACTGGGCGCCATGCATGCGGGGGACGAGTACGCGAGTGAAGCCAACGCGCAGCAGCAGGAAGTGGCCCACGCACTCGTGGACAGCGGCCAGTTCTCCATGATCTACGGCCACCACACGCACTCCGTGCTGCCGATCGAAAACTACAAGGGCACCTGGATTGTTTACGGGCTGGGCAACGGCGTCACTGAACTGTCGCCCTGGTATGTCGTGAACAATGAGGGGCTGCTGGTGCGCGCCCAGTTCAGCCAGGACGCGTCCGGCAGATGGGCCCCCTCAGACCTCGCCTGGGCCCCGTCGGTCATCGTCCGTGATCCCTACCGCTGGTGCTCCGTGGCAACGGACGCACCCCAGGGCGTGTGTGCCACGCCCGAGGCGGACGCCGCCACCCGGCTGCGGACCGTCTCCGTCGTGGAATCGATGGGCGCCGCCGCCGCGGGGGCGCACGAACTCCTGATCACGAAGCAACCCTGACCCGCCAGCACAGGCGGGCGCAGGCCGGAACTCAGCGCTTGTAGGTCAGCGCGGGCGCCGCGCGGCATGTTCCCGGGCCAGGACTGCGTAGCCGTCATCCGGACTGCCCGGAACAAAAGCCCCGAACTTGCGCTCGGCGGCGGTCCGGATCAGGAAGTCCGCGATGGCGGGGTTCTTGGGCAACAGCGATCCGTGCAGGTAGCTGGCCACGATGTTCTTGTAGCGTGCCCCTTCCTGGCCGTCGCTGCTGTTGTTGCCGGTTCCCTTGGCAACGGTACCCAGCGGGCGGACGCCGTCGCCCAGTGTTGTCTGGCCGCTGTGGTTCTCATAGCCCAGGACCTCGCCGAATTCGGCTGTGGCCACTTTGACGTTGCCGATCAGGCGTTCCTCGGTGCCGTGGGTTTCCACGTCCAGGATGCCGATGCCCGGAATCACCGAGCCGGAGCGGGTTTTGAAGAACCGGCCAAACAGCTGGTACAGGCCGCAGATGACCAGCATCGGGGCGCCGTCCTCGGCCAGTCCCGTGAGGACGCCGGCCCGTGACTGCAGGTCATCCTGGATGACCAGCTGTCCGCTGTCCTGCCCGCCGCCGCCCACAATAAGGTCGACGTCGTCCGGAAAGTCGTCGCCGACGTTGTACTCGAGCAGCTCGGGCGTGTAGCCGTGCCAGCTGATCCGCTGCTTGAGGACCAGGGCATTGCCCCAGTCACCGTAGATGTTCATGTCCCGCGGGTAGAGCTGCAGGACACGGATGGTGCCCTTGCTTGCCTGCGGGTCCTGGGTGTCCGGGCTCATGAGACCACCTCGACTGTGGTGATTTTGGATAGCTCGCGGCGGATGGCCAGCATCGCCGTGTACGTGCAAAAGATCCTCTTTGGCTTGCCTTTGGCGTCGCGGATGAACGCGGCCAGCGCCGGCGTAATGTCCGGCTGGACTGCGCCAATGCGGACGTCGTCGTACTGCAGCCGCAAGGCCATGTCGTAGGCGCGGGACCCCGTCAGCTGGTCGACGCCGCCCTCGCGGAGCGAATCGAACTCCACGTCCCAGAGCCAGGACATGTCCCGGCCGGCGGCGTAGTTGTCGTTGATGGCGATCATGGTGGCGTAGCCGCCCGCCGGGAAAGACTTCAGCCCCAGCCGGAAACCACTGGGGTTCTTGACCAGCACCAGATCCAGGGGCTGGCCAT
>DATCVX010000740.1:0-3611 GCA_036566705.1 Arthrobacter sp.
TCAGTCAAACAATCAAGGGTGGAACACAATGGCCAACAATGGTCGCCGATCGGTTAAAGCGAAGAAGGGCCCAACCATCGGAACCGGTGGTCATGGCCGCAAGGCTCTTGAAGGCAAGGGCCCCACACCCAAGGCGGAGGACCGCCCGTACCACAAGGCGCACAAGAGCAAGCAGCTGGCCGAACGGTCTGCTGCCAAGCGCGGTACAGGCGCCCGCAGCGCCGGCGCCGCACGCACCGGCCCCAAGGGGCGGGCAACCGAAGAGGTCGTCACGGGCCGCAACTCCGTGGTGGAGGCACTGCGCGCGGGCATCCCCGCCAAGGCATTGCACATCGCCATCCGGATCGAAATGGATGACCGGGTCAAGGAGTCGCTGAAGATCGCGGCCGAGCGCGGCATTCCGCTGCTCGAGACGGGCAAGCCCGAGCTGGACCGCATGACCGACGACGCCGTCCACCAGGGCCTGGTCCTGCAGATCCCGCCCTACGAATACCAGGACGCATATGACCTGGCCGAGGAAACCGTCGACCGGTGGAAGAAGGGCCACGTGGCCAACGCTCCGCTGTTCGTTGCGCTGGACGGCATCACCGACCCCCGCAACCTCGGCGCGATCATCCGTTCCGTCTCCGCCTTCAGCGGCCACGGCGTCATCGTCCCGGAACGCCGCTCCGTGGGCGTCACGGCCTCCGCCTGGAAGACCAGTGCCGGCGCGGCCGTACGGGTTCCGGTGGCACGCGCCGCCAACCTGAACAGCGCCCTGAAGCAGTTCAAGAACATGGGCATCTTTGTCCTCGGGCTCGACGGCGACGGCGACGTTTCGCTGCCGGACCTTACGCTCGCCACCGAACCGGTGTGCATTGTGGTCGGATCCGAAGGCAAGGGCCTCAGTCGCCTGGTCCGGGAAAACTGCGACCAGATCGTTTCCATCCCGATCGATTCCGCCATGGAATCGCTGAACGCCTCCATGGCGGTGGGCATCTCCCTCTACGAGGTCTCCAGGCAGCGCGCCACCAAGTAAAACCGCAGCGCGCGGGTGAAGGGTGGCGGCTGCCTTGCGGGCGGCGTCACATAACCGGAAGCACTGGTGTTTTCACGCCGGCGGCTAATATTTAGGTGATGGTCATGCCGCTTTTCGACACTGCTTCCACCATGGACGCCTCCACGGCGCTTCCCCTCGGTGTCAGCGTTCCGCGCCCTGATTCCGGTGGCGGACACGCTACACAGTCCCGCGCGAACGTGGCCGTGTATGCGCCGGGCGTGGCCAGCCTGGAGATCGCCTACAAGGCGCCGGGCGGCGAGTGGCAGCTGAAGGCGCTGCCCAACGTTACGCACGGCGTCCACCACGGAATCGTCGAGGGTTTCCCTGTTGGCTCGCGGTATGGCTTCCGGCCCACGTCCAAAGAGGAATCGCTGCCGCTGGCAGTGCCAACGCTCGACCTGGACGACGACGGCGGCCAGCCACTTCTGCTCGATCCCTACGGCCGGGCTGTGGACGAGCGGGAGGGGTTCCTGACAAACGTCAGGATGGCCGCCGATTTTGACTGGGGCAGCGACGCACGTCCGCGGACCCAATGGCGGAACACGATCATTTACGAGGCCCACGTGCGCGGCCAAAGCATGCTGCATCCGGACGTTCCCGAGGAACTTCGCGGCACGTACGCAGGCATGGCGCACCCTGCCATCATCGAGCACCTCAAGAGCCTGGGCATCACGTCCGTCCAGCTGCTCCCGGTGCATTTCCACCTGGACGAACCCCACCTGCAGAACCTCGGCCTGACCAACTACTGGGGCTACAACACCGCCGCATTCTTCGCGCCCCATCCGAGCTACGCCACCAGGGCCGCACAGGACGCGGGTCCGCAGGCCGTCCAGGACGAATTCAAAGGCATGGTCAAGCTCCTCCATGCCGCCGGGATTGAAGTGATCCTGGACGTTGTCTACAACCACACTGCCGAAGGCGGACCTGACCGGCCTGCGCTCAGCTTCCGCGGCCTTGGCGAGGATAAGTATTACCGGACCGATGGCCATGGCAGGTACCTGGACACCACCGGCTGCGGCAACAGCCTGAATTTCGGCGAACCCCGGGTGGTGCAGCTGGTGCTGGACTCGCTCCGGTACTGGGTGGATGAATTCCACATCGACGGGTTCCGCTTCGACCTTGCCGTGACGCTCTGCCGGAACGCGGCCAACGAGTTTGATCCACGGCATCCCTTCCTCGTTGCTATCGCAGCGGATCCTGTGTTGTCGGACGTGAAGCTAATCGCTGAGCCCTGGGACGTGGGGTACGGCGGCTGGCAGACCGGGCGCTTCCCCGGCGGCTGGGTGGACTGGAACGACCACTTCCGCGACGGTGTGAGGTCGTTCTGGCTCTCCGACCGCGCCGCCATCGAAGGCGGCGGCCACGGCGGATCCGTGGCCAAGCTTGCGGACGCGCTGTCCGGTTCGGCCGGTCTCTTCGAAGGTTCCGGCCGCTCCAGGCTGGCCTCGCTCAATTTCGTTACGTCGCACGACGGCTTCACGCTGGCCGACCTCGTCTCCTACGACCGCAAGCACAACGAGGCCAACGGCGAGCAGAACCGGGACGGCCACGGCGATAACCGCAGCTACAACCACGGCTTCGAGGGGCGGACCGAGGACGAAGCAATCCTGGCCGAGCGCGCCCAGTCCCACCGCAACCTCATGGCCTCGCTGATGATCTCGATGGGCGTGCCCATGATCACCGCCGGGGACGAGCTGGGGCGGACCCAGCAGGGAAACAACAACGCCTACTGCCAGGACAACCAGCTCGCCTGGATCGACTGGACCCGGACGCCCGAATCCCACGAGATGCTGCGGAGCACCAAGAGGTACGTCCGGCTCCGCAAGGAATTCCTCGCCAGCCAGCCCCACGATTTCCCGGTGCGCGACGAACAGTCCTACCTTTACTGGTTTGACGAGTCGGGTGAGCCGATGTCCATGGAACGCTGGAACGATCCCCAGCACCGGGTCATGCAACTCCTGCTTGGCTCCGATGACGGCACCCTGGCCGGCCTTGTGGTGGTCAACGGGAGCAACTCGGACGTGAAGATCACGTTGCCGCAGCTCACCAACGACGACGGAACGCCGCACCGCATGTTCGAGCTGAGGCTGACCACTTCGCCGCTGCACGAACTGCGCCAGGGCGGGATCGTCGCATCGGGGGAGACAGACCTCGTCGAGGCCAACTCGATCAACATCTACCGCACCTAGGCCTCCGGGGGACCATAATGCGCAACCGCCCTGCTGTTGCCCTGGTGCTGTCCGTTCTGCTCGCAGTCACCCTGCTGGCCTGCGGCTGCACCGGACTGTTTGAACCGATCACGGGAAATCCGACGTCGGGGGCCGCTTCGAGCGCGGTCCCGGCCCCGTCGAGTGCCGTACCAGGCGAGGCCTCTGCCGTTGTGGAGAATCCGTCCGGACTGCCCGCGGTCCGTGAGTCGGAGCTGCCGGCGGACGCGCGCAAGACCCTGGCGCTGATCCGGGCGGGCGGCCCCTACCGCTACAGCCAGGACGACGGGACCTTCGGGAACCTGGAGCGGATCCTGCCGCTGAAGGACAGGGGTTACTACCGGGAGTACACCGTTCCCACACCC
>DATCVX010000741.1:0-9141 GCA_036566705.1 Arthrobacter sp.
TCAGGGTTTCCAGGAAGATGGTCCATGCGGGGACCCTGGCTGCGTTCGGGATGCGTCCGTTCCCGGGATCGCGCGTCAGCGAGCGCAGGAGCTGCGGCTGCCCGGCGATGCCGGCCGCAAGGTCTTTCTTGGCGGCCTGGAAGTCGTCCGCGTAGCGCCGGTTGAAGCCGATCTGGAAATGAACCCCGGCTTTTTCAACGGCGGCCAGTGCGGCGTCGAGTTCGTCCAGGCCCTGGCCCGCAGGTTTCTCGCAGAAGACGTGCTTCCCCGCGGCGGCGGCTTGGGTGATCAGCGAGGAGTGGAAGCGGGCCGGGCTCGCGATGACCACGGCGTCGATTTCGGGATCGGCCAGGATGTCCGCGGCGTCGGCCGTGACCTTTGCGGTGCCCAGCGATTGGGCAAGGGCCTGGGCGGATTCCACATTGGGGTCGGCGATGGCCGCCAGGATAGCGCCGGGGACGCGGCGGGCGATGCTTTCGGCATGGAAGGCCCCCATCCAGCCGGAGCCGATGAGCCCGACTTTCACGGGTGCGGAGAGTCCTGCGGAGTGCTGTTCGATGTAGGCCATTGGCCGGTCCTTTCGATTGTCAAAACAAAATGAATCAGGGGCGGGCGGCTTCCTCGCCGGGGAAAGCAGGTTCGCCCGGGAACGCGACTCCCAGCCGGCGGCGGATCTCGTCGGCCACGTCCAAGGTACGGATGGACGCTGCCAGAGTCCGTTGGCCGGCCTGCGTCTGCCCGGCTGCCACGGCACGGGCAACGGCGGCCGCTTCGTAGTGAAGTCCCTCGAAGTGGCCGCCGGCCGGTTCGTCATGGCGCAGGCGTGTTCCGTCAGGGAAGCGGACCTCGAAGCCACCGGGCATGTTGAAGGCACCATCGATGGTCAGCGTGGCCTTGGAACCGACGATCGTTGCCGAAGTGGGCGTGAAGTTGTGCAGGTGGGTGTTCACCACGGCCTGCGCGCCGCCGGCGAACCGCATGATGGCGGACAGCTGGGCGTTGACCCCGGATTCGTGGGGTTGGCCGATGGCGTGCAGCTCTTCCGGCAGGCCCAGGACTTCGGTCACCAGGGCCAACGGGTAGGTGCCCAGGTCCAGTAGTGGGCCGCCGGCCAGCGCGGGATCGAATATCCTGTGGCCGCGTTCGAAGTGTTCGCCGTATTCGGCAAAAACCGTGGTCACGGCGCCCAGGGTCCCGGCGTCGAGGATCTGCCGGATCACGTCGAACTTGGGCAGGAAGAAACTCCACATGGCCTCGGCGGCGAACACCCCCGCGGCCTCGGCCTGTTTGGCGATGTCCCGGGCCTGCGCCGCGTTGAGGCCGATGGGCTTCTCGACCAGAACGTGTTTGCCGGCGTCCAGGGCGAGCACTGCGGCCTGGTGGTGGAAGTTGTGCGGCGTGCAGACGTAGACGATGTCGACGTCCGGGGCGGCGGCCAGCTCCTCGTAGCTGCCGTAGGCCGCGGG
Organism: Arthrobacter sp.; assembly: GCA_036566705.1. Taxonomy (GTDB): domain Bacteria; phylum Actinomycetota; class Actinomycetes; order Actinomycetales; family Micrococcaceae; genus Arthrobacter. Next base: position 1,467 of record DATCVX010000741.1, read on the forward strand.
CACGTCGAATGCGTCCGCGAATGCCTTGGACCGGCTGAGCGAACGGGACCCGACGGCGGCGATCACCTGCCCCGTGTGCGCCTGGATGGACTCGGTGAAGCGTTCGGCGATCCAGCCCGGTCCCATGATGCCCCACCGCAGCATGGGGGCATCCCGGGATCCGGGCACTCGGGACTGCGGAAGGGTTGTAGCGGTCATGCGTAGCTCACTTTCGTGGATGCGCCGTCGCTGTGGAGGGACTGGATCATGGCTTGGGCCACGAGCGAAGCGTTGAGCCCATCCTGCGCCCCGGCCAAGGGTGGCTGGTCCCCCTGGGCCAACGCCGAGATCCAGGCCTGCAGCTGCAGCCGGTACGCGTCGGCAAAGCGTGGGCGCCAGTCTGCGGGTATCGCCGTCTGGCTAAGGCCCGCCTGTTGAGCGCCCAGCAGGGCGGAATCATTCAGGCCGGTGGTGCCACGTTCCGAGACAACCTCACAGCGCGTGGTGTAGCCGTACTGGGCATTCAGGAACAGCTCCAGTGTGGTCACCGTGCCATCGGCGGTGCGGAGCGTCATAAAGGCGGGATCCCGCAGTCCGGCCCCGGCGTTCCGCGTACTTTTCCCGGCCTGCCACGACACTTCCGTGATGGGAGAGTCCAGCAGCCAGGGAATGATGTCCAGCTCGTGGATGGCCGAATTGGTGATTGCCGATTCGGATGTGGCACCGGGAGCTGCTGAGGCGTTGCGGCTGGTGCAGTGGACCATCAGGGGCTCGCCCTGCACCCGGTCCTGCACAGCCTGCCGCAGTGCTACGTAGCCCGGATCGAAGCGCCGCATGAAGCCCAGTGAGAGCAGGGATGCACCGGTTGCAGCCACCATGTCCGCGTCGGCGGCCACCACCTCCAGGCTTTCCAAAACCGTGGGTGCCAGCGGCTTTTCGCACAGGACCGGCGTCATCGCCTCGAAGCACTCCAGGACCAGGCCAGCGTGTGTGGAGTCGTGCGAGGCAACGACGACGGCGTCCACCTCCTTGGAGTTGATCAGCTCGGTGGGATCGGTGGTGATGCGGGCGGCCGGAGGTGCAGCGGCCGCGGCACGGCCGGCGTCGAGGTCTGCCACGAAGGTGACTTCGGCACCGCCGACGGTGGTGGAGAGGTTCCTAATGTGGTCCGCGCCCATTATTCCGGCGCCGATGACGCCTACCCGGATCGGCATGGGTGTTCCCTTCGTATGCGTTCGTGTGTGCGTGGTTCCCCGGACGGTGCGCACGGGCATGGCGGGGTGCTCCGGAGGAGATCCGGAGCGCCCCGCCGGGTGCTGCCGCTAGGCGTGTCTGGGGGCGCCTGCCTGGACGGCGTCAGCGACGTCGGCCACTTCGGCTTTGACTTCCTTGAGGGCTTCGCTGTGGCCGCCGAGTTGTTCGAGTTCGTGCGCCAGTTCGGCGAGTTCGGCGCCGCCGGCCATCTGGGCGGTGAGCTCGTCGAGGGTGATGTCCTTCTTGTCGTAGTAGCCGATCGACTTGCCGCGCTTGAGCAGCAGGAACCGGTCCCCGACCGGGAAGGCGTGGTGCGGGTTGTGGGTGATGAAAATGACGCCGAGGCCGCGGTCACGGGCCTGCAGGATGTACCGCAGGACCACGCCTGACTGCTTTACGCCAAGCGCCGCCGTCGGCTCGTCAAGGATCAGGACCTTGGCGCCGAAGTACACGGCGCGGGCGATCGCCACACACTGGCGCTCGCCGCCGGAGAGCTGGCCGATGGGCTGCTCCACGTCGCGCAGGTCGATGCCCATCTCGGCGAGTTCCTTGAGCGTGATGGCTTTCATCTTCTCGACGTCCATGCTTTTGAACGGGCCAAAGCCGCTGGTCAGTTCAGAGCCGAGGAAGAAGTTGCGCCAGATCGGCATCAGCGGCACCACTGCGAGGTCCTGGTAGACCGTGGCGATGCCGGCGTCGAGGGCGTCGCGGGGGGAACTGAATTTCCGTTCCTCACCCATGATGTTCAGGACGCCGGCGTCGTGCTGGTGCAGGCCCGCGATGATCTTGATCAGCGTGGACTTGCCGGCGCCGTTGTCGCCCAGAACGCAGGTGACGCGGCCGTTGTCCACGGCCATGGTGACATCGCTCAGGGCAATGATGTTGCCGTAATGCTTGCCTACTCCGTCGAGGGAGAGCAGGTGGACGGGGGTGTGGGTGAGGGGATCTTTTTCATTCTGGAGCAGCGTTTGCTGGTCGATTTCCTTGGCATTCATTTTCTCCGGCCCCTTACTTGAGTTCCGCGCGGCGTTTGACGATGAGGTTGACGATGGTGGCCAGCAGCAGCATCAGGCCCAGGAAGAACTTGAACCAGTCCGGGTTCCACTGCGCGTAGACGATGCCCTTGTTGGCCATGCCGAAGATGAACGCGCCGATCGCGCCGCCGATGGCCGAGCCGTAGCCGCCTGTCAGGAGGCAGCCGCCGATGACCGCGGCGATAATGTAGAGGAACTCGTTGCCCACACCTTCACCGGACTGCACGGTGTCGAAGGCGAAGAGGTTGTGCATGCCCAGGATCCAGCCGCAGAAACCCACTCCCATGAAGAGCCCGATCTTGGTGGCTTTGACCGGGACGCCGACGGCGCGGGCAGCGTTCTCGTCCCCGCCGACGGCGAAGATCCAGTTGCCCACCCGGGTCCGCATGAGCACCCAGGTTGCCGCGGCGACGAGGGCGATCCAGATGAAGACCGTGATTTTGACGTCGATGCCGCCGATGGTGACGGAGGAGGCAAACACTGCCCGGGCGGACTCGAAGCCGTCCATGTCCGAAATTGACGGGGATGAGACCCCGCCGCCGATCATGCGGGTGAGGCCCAGGTTCAGGCCGGTCAACATCAGGAAGGTGGCAAGGGTGACAATGAAGCTGGGCAGCTTGGTCTTCATCAGAATCCACCCATTGATGTAACCGATAGCCAGGGATACCAACAAGGCCAAGGCCACACCCACCCAGACATTGGTGCTGAAGTACCAGCTGAACATCGACGCCGTCAGCGCCGAACTGATCACGGCGACACCGGTGGAGAGGTCGAACTCACCGCCGATCATGAGCAGCGACACCCCGACGGCCATGATTCCAATTGTGGAACTGCCGTACAGCACGGTCGCGAAGGACGCCGGCTGCAGAAACGTCTGGGATACCACCGAGAAGAAGATGAAAAGGACGATTGCGCCCACAAGGGCGCCGACCTCGGGGCGGCCGAGTAGTTTCTGGAGCGGATTACGTTTACCGATACGTTCGTCGGTCACAGGGAGGATGGACTTGGATAGAGTCTGGGTCATGGGGTTTCTCCTGCTAGGGCGGGTTCCGGAGCCACTGAGGCCCCGGAACCCGGCTCAGAGCATCCTTAGCGGATGCCTTCCTTGGCGAATTTGAGGACGTCAGGAGCTGCTGCCTGATCGATGATGGAGGGGCCGGTGAGAACCGGCAATCCTCCGCCCACGTGGTAGCCGCCACGCTTGACCTGCCACAGCGCATCGATGGCGCCGTAACCCTGCAGCCACGGCTGCTGGTCAACCGTGAAGGCTACCTTGCCGTCGATGATGGCTTGGGCCAGGTCGCCGTTCATGTCGAAGGAGGCAACCTTTACTTTGCTCTGCAGCCCCAAGGCTTCCACTGCTTTGTTTATGGTCAAGGTGAATGGCGCGCCGAGGCCGATGATGGCGTCTGCATCAGGGGTGGCCTGGAGCTTTGCGGTCACGGTGGAGGAAACCTGGGTCATATCGGTTCCCTGGACAAACAGGTTCTCGGTACCCGGGATCTTCGACTTGACACCGGCGCACCGGGAATCCAGCGCGACGTTGCCTTGTTCCATAATCACGCAGATCGGGTGCTTGGCCCCGAGCGAAGAGAGCTTGGTTCCGACGGCGGCGCCAGCCAGGTTTTCATCAGAGCCGAAGTGCGTGAAGGCGCCTACTTGCCGCCACACATCCGCACCGGAGTTAAGGCTGACGACAGGGATACCGGCGTCAGTGGCTTTTTTCAGGACGTCCTTGAGCGCGTCGGGCTTGGCCAGTGTAACGGCGATGCCTCCCACCTTCTGGTCAATCGCCTGCTGGATAAGCTGGGCCTGGCGGCCGCCTTCGGGATCTGATGTGTAGAGCAGTTCGACGTTGTCCTTCGCGGCCGCTTCTTCGGCGCCCTTGCGGAGAATATCCCAGAAGGTGTCGCCGGGAGCGGCGTGTGTGATCAGGGCGATCTTGATACGTTCCGTCGTGGCCACCTGGCCACCGCCGGCCGCGTTGCCGGAGTCTGCGGACTTACCGCCGGTACTTGAACAGGCACTCAGCGCCAGCATCGGCACAACCGCCGCTATCAGGGCCGCCTTGCGCCAGGAAAGTTTTACCACGATGAATCTCCTTTGATTTCAGCTCCGGGCCGCTACATTGCAGCCACGGGAATGCGCCTATATCGATGATGGTGACTTGCCCCACAGAAGTCAATAGTTTGTCCTGACATTAGGATGTTTTAACGTAAGGCAGCGAATGTTCGACCTTGAATCGAGGCGCTGACCGCCCTTTCCACCACCGCCCCAGCACTCATTGCGGAAGTTGGCGGGGTAAGTCATAGGGAGCTCCCGCCTTACGCCGGGCACGCAAAAGCCCCTTCGAGCGGCTCAAAGGGGCTTTGCGGCGGCAGGGGTGACAGGTCAGGGGGCGGGGCTGCCAGCCACGGCTTTGGTGCCGGCCATGTGCTTGAAGTAGTGCTCCACGTCTTCCAAACTCTTGTCCTTGGTTTCCGGGACGTACTTGGAAGCAAACGCGATGGCGCCAACGCCCAGCACCGCGAACACGAAGAATGTGCTGGAGAGGCCGATAGCGGCGAGCAGCTGCGGAAAACCGAAGCCCACCATGAAGTTCACGATCCACAGTATGAATGCCGACGCTCCCATCCCGAGACCACGGATCTTCAACGGGAAAATTTCGGAAAGCATGAGCCAGGTGACCGGCGAGATGGCACCCTGTTGGAAGGCCAGGAAGGTGACTGTCAAGGCCAGGATCACGAAGCCACGGCCTGTTCCTTCGGGCAGGACCAGCGAGAAAAATCCGATCAGCAGCAGGGCGGCCGTCGTACCGATCTGGCCTGTGATTAGCATCTTTCGACGACCTACCTTGCCAAGCAGCCAGATCCCCACGAAAGTTGCCAGCACGGAAATGACGCCGTTGGCGATGTTGGCGGTCAATGCAGCTTCCCGGCCAAAACCGGACTCGGCCAAAATCTGCGTCCCGTAGTACATGATCGAGTTGACGCCCGTGATCTGCTGGATGACAGCCAACCCGATGCCCACGATGAAAATCCGGCGGAGCCAAGGAATTCCGAGGTCCCTCCAGGATCCCATCTTGGCTTTGTAGTCCTCAACAGCCATCGCTTTGACTTCTTCGAACTCGGCACGGGCCTCCGACTGGGACCGAATCCGCTGCAGCACGCTGAGTGTTTCGCCGAAACTCCCCATGGAAGCCAGCCAGCGCGGGCTCTCCGGCATGAAGTTCATGCCGACCCACAGCGCGATCGCGGGCAAGGTGGCGATGACGAGCATCCAACGCCAGATTCCTCCGGTCTCCCCAAAGGTGTTGCCGAGATAGGCGTTGAAGATGAAGGCCAGCAACTGCCCGGTGACGATCATCAACTCGTTCTGTGTGACGATGCGCCCGCGCCGAGCGCTGGGTGAAACTTCCGCGAGGTACACAGGGACAGTCACGGACGCGCCGCCGACCGCCAGACCCAACAGGAAGCGTGCGGCAATCATGACCCCGGTGCTTGGCGCGAAGGTGCAGGCAAGCGTCCCGATCAGGAAGATGATGGCCAGGACCATGATCATCTTGCGCCGCCCGTTGCGGTCTGCGAGTCGGCCGCCGAACAGGGCTCCAAAGGCGGCACCGAACAGGAGCGAGGACGTGACCAGGCCTTCGGTCAGCGGCGTCAGCCCCAGATCTTCCTGCATGTAGGGCAGCGCACCGTTGATGACACCAGTGTCGTAGCCGAACAGCAGCCCGCCGAATGTCGAAATGATGGTGACGGTCCGCAGTGCGCGTTTATGGTTGACGGGCGGTTTCCGGCCCACGGCCGGTGAGGCACCCGGCGCCGTCATACGCTCACCTTCTGGATGTACTGCTTCATGGTCTCCAACTGGTAGCGGGAGACTTCCGCGGCGTTGTCGTCCTCGGCGAAAACACTGGAAACCATCACCGTATCGTCGCGGTCGAGGAAGCCTATTTCCTTCAGCCCGCCGAAGAACTCGTCCCAGTTGACGTCGCCGTCGCCGATCTTCAGGTGCTGGTGCACGCGCACAGGGTTGCCTGGGGGGTTGGTGATGTAGCGGAGGCCGTGCGATGCGTGGTGGTCCATGGTGTCTGCGACGTGGACCAGCCGGAGCTTGTCACCCGCGGCGCGCATGATGTCCAGGGGCGCGTTCTTCATGTGGAAGCTGTGCGAGGCCACATAGACCAGGCCCACGTTCTTGGAGTTCAGGCCGCGGATCACCCGGATGGCAGCCAGGCCCTCCTCCACAAAGTCGTCCGGATGCGGATCGATCAGCAGGTCGATGCCTTCCCGTTCGATGATGGGCAGCAGCTCTTCCATGGAGCGGTAGAAGGCACGCTCCGACTCTTCGGACTTCTCCGGGCGTCCGCTGAATTCGGTATTCATGGTGCTGACGCCCAGGTCGACGGTGATCTGGATGGCGCGCTTCCAGTAGCGGACGGCTGCTTCGCGCGCATCCTCGTCCGGGCCGGACCAACGGAGCACCGGAAGGACCGAGGCGATCTCGATCCCGACGTCCCTGCAGGCCTTGTTGAGCTGGCCCACCAGTTCGTCGTCGGCCTTCGGATGGTTGTAGAACGGGATGAAGTCGGCGTGCGGGGTCATCTGCATGTACTTGTAGCCGAGGTCCGCAACCACCCGGGGAAATTCGAGCAGGCTATGCGAGTGGTGGAACGGCGTTGGATCAAGCGCGATTTTCACGAGGAACACTCCATTGTGGATCAGTCAGGTTGTGCGTGGGACGGGAAAGAAACCGGGAGGGGGCCAGCGGCTCCCTCCCGTACTTCCTAGCTGTAGAGGGCGGGCTTGGCGTTCAGCTTCACGGCGACCTTTTCGCCGTTCTTCTGCGCCTCGACGCCGGCTTCGCAGCAGGCAGCGGTGGCGTAGCCGTCCCAGGCGGTGGGGCCGCCGATTTCGCCACGGCGGGCAGCGTCCGCCCAGGTCTGGACCTCGATGTCATACGCCGCGCCGAAGCGCTCCTCGAAGCCGGGGGTAACCGCGCCGCCCCAGCGGCCGGCCGACTGGACGTACGGTCCGGCGTCGCCGCCGATGCTCACGATGCCGTCCTCGAAGGAGGCCTGCGTGGCCACCTGGTAGCCAAACTTGGCGTTAACGTAGATCTCGACGTCGGCCAGGACGCCGGATTCGGTTTCGAGCAGGACGTGCTGCGGATCGTGCTGGCCGTTCGGGGCGTTGCGGGTGGCCTTGCCCAGGCGGACCTGGACGCTGGTGATTTCCTCGCCGGTGAAGAAGCGGATGGCGTCGAACTCGTGCACCACCGAGTCGTTGATCAGCATCTCGTTGGTGAAGCCGGCAGGGGTGGTGGGGTTGCGGTGCTGGTGGTGGAGCATCAGCAGCTCGCCAAGTTCCCCATTGCGGATGATACCGCCCAGGGCTGCGTACTCG
>DATCVX010000742.1:0-3725 GCA_036566705.1 Arthrobacter sp.
GGACCTCCGGTGCACTGTCACCGCCGGGACGGTCATCAGCCTCGGAACGCCGGCCGGGACCCTTGCCTCCCTCCGGCACGATGGCGACGGCTTCGAAGTGACGGCCGGTGGTAACCCGGACTTCGCCGATGTGTTCTTCCCGGCCGATGACGGATCCGAGCTGCGGGTCATCATTGACGCCGGTGTGCTGGAGGTTTCCGGCCGCCAGGGGATCATGGCGGTCCCGCTGCCCATCGCGGACGTGCCCGTGACGCTGACGGTGGCCGCTGCCGCCGGCACGCCCCGGCTCCGCACGGTCGCCAACCCGGTGGCCAATGAAGTGGCCGCAGGCCGGTTCCTCTTGAGCGGCTCGCCATAGACTTTAGTCATGAACATCGCCGTTGCAGGGGGAACCGGAATTGTTGGCCGCCACGTGGTCCGTATCGCCAGGGAGCGCGGTCACCAGGTGACCAGCCTGACCAGGCGTGAGGGTGTGGACCTGGTCAAAGGCACGGGCCTGGCCGCAGCCCTGAAAGGCGTGGAAACGCTGATCGATGTGGCCAGCATCCAGACCATGCACACCAAGAAGTCGGTGGACTTCTTTATGGCCACCACCGAAAACCTGCACCGCGAGGGTAAAGCGGCCGGGGTGAAGCACCACGTCCTGCTCTCCATCGTGGGCGTGGACAAGGCCCCGGCCGGCTACTACGCGGGCAAGATGGCCCAGGAAGAGGAGGTCCGCGGCGGGGACATACCGTGGACCATCCTGCGAGCCACCCAGTTCCACGAGTTCGTCACCCAGGTGCTGGGCCGCACATCGTTGGGGCCGGTGGTCCTGGTGCCCAGGTTCAAGACCCAGCCCGTCGCCGCCGCGGAAGTGGCCGAAGCACTGGTGCACGCGGCCGAAGTGGGCCCGCAGCGCCGCCTCCCGGACCTGGGCGGGCCGAAGGCCGAGCGGCTCAAGGACATGGCGGACAAGTACCTCCGCAAGAACGGGAAGAAGCGGCTGGTCCTGGAGTTCACCGCGCCGGGGCCGCTCTGGAAAGCCATGCGCAGCGGTGCGCTGCTCCCGGCGGCGGGTGCCGCCGTCGGACGCCAGACTTTTGACGAGTGGCTGGACGCCCGGGAATCTTGATCGATTCTTGAGCAATACTGCTGCAGGTCTTGAGCGTGGCCATGCACAGTGGTTCGCGTAAGGCCCTAGCGCTGAGTCCACGGGTGGCAAACTGGGTAAACCGCCCGTGGTGCGAAGGTCTTTTGCCGGGGAACACCCGGTGGTCTCTGGCCCTTGGCGGTGTCATCACGGTGGCACCGCCAAGGCGTCCCAGGGATGAACACCTGCAAAAGGGCCCGGCACCTGTGATTCAGGTACGACGGCGGCGAGCCGGTTCCCGGGGCTCCGTCACCTCGAGGAGGTTCCCAAACCAGGCCGGGACGCGCTCCGGGGGCAGCGGCTTGCTCCAGAAGAATCCTTGGGCGTGAGGTACGCCGAGGCGGCGCAGCTCGGTGAGCTGCTCAACGGTTTCCACGCCTTCGGCCACTACGTCGAGCCGGAGGCTCTCGGCCATGCCGAGGACCAGTTCGATGATGGTGGCCCCATGCGGGCCCCTTCCCAGTTCTTCCACGAACGTCCGGTCGATTTTCAGCGTCCGTGCTGAGAGCCATTTGAGGTAGCTCAGGGACGAGTACCCCGTGCCGAAGTCATCGATGGAGAGACCGACTCCCAGCGCCTGGAGACGCTGCAGTGTTTTCTGGGGCAGGTCAGGCTTGTCCATGAGGACCGTTTCGGTAATTTCAAGATGCACGGCGCCGGGGTCGATGCCGGCGGCATGGATTGCAGCCTCCACGATGTCGGGGAAGTCCGCTGCTACTAACTGCCGCCCGGATATGTTCACCGCGGCCGAAATCCTCTCGGCCCCCTTCAGCAGCCCGCGCCAGCTTTGCACCTGGCGGAGGGCTTCCTGGAGTACCCATGTACCAATGGGCACTATCAGGCCTGTCTCTTCGGCAATGGGAATGAACGTGTCGGGCATGATCGGCCCGTCTTCCCCGTGATGCCAGCGCAGCAGCGCCTCGAAACCGACCGTTGCCCCGCTGTCCAACTCAATGATGGGCTGGTAGTCCAAGGAGAATTCTCCCCGTTCCAGGGCAAGCCGCAGGTCCGATTCCAGTCCCAGCCGCCCGGTGGCGCGCCCGGTCATCCGCACGTCGTAAACGGCGGATGAGTCGCCTCCTGCTGATTTGGCCCGGTACATGGCGGTATCGGCTCCCTGCAGCATCGACTCGGCCGTATCGTCCGGCCCCGCCAATGCAATGCCCACGCTGACATTGAGGTAGATCTTCCGTCCGTCAACCTCGAACGGCCGTCTGGTGGACTGCCTGATCCGTTCGGCGAGCGTCCTGGCACCGCGCAGCATCAGGTTCTCGCACACGATGATGAATTCATCGCCTCCGAATCGGCCCACCGTGTCGCCGTTCCGGACAAAGGTCTTCAGCCGCTCGCCGAGGAGCATCAGGATGGTGTCGCCGGCTCCGTGGCCGATGCCGTCGTTGATGAGTTTGAACCGGTCTACGTCAACGAACATCACCACCACACGGGAGTCCCGGTCAAGCAGGTCCTGAAGAACCTCGGTGATCACGTACCTGTTCGGCAAGCCGGTCAGGGCATCGTGGCGGGCCTGCCACTGCAGAATCTGTTCCGCGTTCTTGCGCTCAGTGATGTCCAGGACAGTATCAAGGAACCGGGCCGGCTTCCCGGCCTCGCCAGCCACGCTCCGGATCCGTGAATGCAGCCACCGTTGCTGGCCGTCGGCCCTGACAATACGGTATTCAAAATCCGCGGGTCCGAGCCCTTTGTCCAGGTTCTGCCAGACATTCTGGACAAGGTCCCTATCCTCCGGGTGCGTGAGCTCAAGCATAAGATTCCTTGAGGCCGCCTGTCCTGGCAGCAGGCCGAAGATCCGGGCGAACTCCTCGGAATGCCAGGTCTCCCCCGTCTCAGGCGTGTGCTCTACGCTTCCGACATGGGCCATTTGCTGCGCCGCCAGGAGTTTCTCCCGTTCAACCGCGGCTGCCGCCCTGAGCCGCTGGATCTCCGTAATGTCACGGGCGATGGCAGACGCCCCCACCTGTTCGCCGTCGGGGCCGTAGACCGGCGATACCGTCAGCTCGACATCAATCACCGATCCGTCCTTGCACCGACACCGCGCATGCACGCCAGTGACAAACTTCCCGCTCCCAATACTGGCCCCGATCTCAGTCTCGAAGTCGCCTGCCTCAAGGGTGGTCAGCAGCCGGTAGTACTGCCCCACGGCTTCCCTCGCACTCCAGCCGAACATCCTGGCCGCGCCCGCGTTCCAACTGGTTATTGTCCCCATTAGATCTGCGCCTATTATTGCGTCCGCGGAGGATTCCACCATGGCCGAGAACCTGCGGAGGATGGCCTCGCTGTGCTTCCTGTCCGTGATGTCCTTCGAAATCGCCACCACGGCCACGGGCATGGTGTGCCGCCCCCGGATCGGGCTGACTGTGGCGTGAACCGGAAACTCCCTTCCGGCCCGGTGGCGCGCCCAGAGTTCACCGGCCCAGTCTCCGCCGCCGGCCAGCCTTCGCGCTATCTCACGGCCGGCGCTCCCCCGCTGGGCATCGTCGCCGGCAATGATGCCCAGGTCCGCGAGCGCCTTCCCCAGCACTGCAGAGGCGCTGAACCCGTAGAGTCGTTCGGAAGCCCTGTTCCAGTAAGTGAC
>DATCVX010000743.1:0-3430 GCA_036566705.1 Arthrobacter sp.
CTGCGTGCGGCAATCGCCTGGGCCGTCGGCTCCGAATGGCCTTGTGAAACGTGGGTGTGACCGGACCCCATCAGCAGTTGAACCTCATACCTTGAACTCTACGTCCGGCGCCATAGGGTTGATAAATGGACCACCAGGAACCGGGAGGAACCCCGCGTGACCAAGCGCAACACTGATGAACACGGCAGGCCTCACTCCACCGGGGCTGTTGACCGGCCCCTGCGCACGGCGGTCCTGAGCGTCCTGGAGCCGTCCGGCCCCACGCTGGGTGTGGCCCTGGTACTGCATGGCGGCAAGTCGCACAGCTTCGAGCCTGTGGAGGCCCACCACCTCAGCCCCGCCCGGATGGTGCCGTTTGCCAAACACCTGCACCGCGCCGGGCGGGACCATGGCCTGGCGGTGTGGTCGTTGCGTAACAGCGTACGGGGCTGGAACGGCCACGACATGACGCCGCTGCAGGACGCCCGGTGGGCCCTGGCGCAAATCAGGCAGCGGCACCCCGGAGTCCCGGTCTTCCTGCTGGGACATTCCATGGGCGGACTGACGGCGGTGTGCGCAGCCGACGATTCGCAGGTGGCGGCCGTGGTGGCCCTCGCGCCCTGGCTCAGCCCCGAAACACCCACGTCCCGGGTTGCCGGGAAAAAAGTGCTGATTGTCCACGGAACCACGGACCGATGGACCAGCGCCTCCGAGTCGCTCAAGTTCGCCCGCCGCGCCACGGGCACGGCCTCCATGCAATACGTGACCCTCAAGGGCGCCGGCCATTTTATGTTCCGCCGGGTCCGCCTGTGGCATGCGCTGGCCACGGGATTCATCATGAAGACCTTCGGTGAAGCAACCGGGGCCGGTCCCGAATCGTCGCGTGCCCTGGATGAACTGTTGCCCGCCACATCCGTCCAGGTCACCCTGTGAGTCCTTTTCCGTGGACGGAATTCGCGGCTTCAGTGCCCTGGACGGCGCTGGCCGTGGCGTTGGTCCTGGCTGTGACGTTCGCCGTGGCCGTCAGGCAGGACAGGCACTCCGTCATGGATGTGGCCTGGGGGCCGGGTTTTGTGGCGGTCGCCGCCGTGTCCTGGTTCCTCTCAGCCGGCTCCGGCGATGACCTGCGGCGGCTGCTCCTGCTGGTGCTGACAGCCGTTTGGGGACTCCGCCTGGGCGCGCACATCGGCTGGCGCGCGAGGGACGGGCATGAGGACCCCCGCTACACGGCGATGCTGGGCGCCGCTCCAGGTTCGCGGAACGTCTACGCCCTCCGGCGGGTGTACCTGCCGCAGGGCATCGTCATGTTCTTCGTCTCCCTCACGATCCAGGTGGGCATGTTCTCCACCGGACAGATGGGCTGGCTGGCGGTCCTGGGCGTCCTGCTCTGGGTGACCGGCTTCGTTTTCGAGACCGTTGGCGACTGGCAGCTCTCCCGGTTCAAGAAGGATCCGTCCCGCCGCGGCACTGTCCTCAACACGGGCCTGTGGCGCTACACACGGCACCCTAACTACTTCGGCGACGCCGCCGTCTGGACCGGCCTGTTCCTGATCACGGCGGAGTCCTGGCCGGGTGTCCTCACGCTGCTGTCAACGGCACTGATGGTGTGGACGCTGGCCGGAAAGACGGGCAAACCCCTAACGGAGAAGGCCATGTCCGGCCGGCCCGGCTACCGCGAGTACGTCGAATCCACGAGCGGGTTCATCCCCTGGCCGCCCAGGAATCGGTGACCTTTCCCAATGTAAGTAGCCGTTGTCTCCCTTGCGGGACGCCAGGGACACAACGGCTACTTAGTTGGGGTGGGAGGGTCAGTCCGAGACGATCAGCGTTTCCGCACCCGCCTGCCGGGCCTTGCCGCTGTCCAGGAGGGGCTCGACGGCGGCGCGCAGCGCTGCCATCGAATCGTCCAGTTCCAGCATGACCGGGTGCTGGTACGCAAGGAGCGAAAGCAGGTCGCGGACCGCTTCAGCTGCGTCAGCGGCGTCGAGGTCGGGTTCGTGGCCAACGAACACATCCGTGGCTTTCGCACCCTGGGCCGACGCATCCGCCGTCGCGTCCTGGGCTGCCTCCGCATAACTCACCGCGAAGGCGCGGATCCTGCCCTTCTTGCTCGGCGCAACGCCGGCGCCGAAGGCGGACTCCGGCTCGGCCCGCAGCACAATCGCACCGTGGGCGCCAGTGAGGTCATCCAGGAACAGCTTCTGTACCTGTCCCATGGACAGCACGCCCGGTGAATCCCAGCCGTGGATGGACGTGTAGTACCGCCCCACCACGTCGGTCAGCTCCACCGACCCGGTGGCGAGGTCCATGACCACGTCGGAACCGGCGTTCTCGTCGTTGGCGGGCCGGCCGCCGTTGTCCTTGGCCGGGAAGACCGGCAGCTTCAGGGCGCCGGGTTCCACCACCACAAGCCGCGAGCGCTGGATGGGCGACAGCCCGAAGGCCTCGGCGAACGCGGCCCCGGGGCTGCCGGGCTGGACTTTCGCCCGGAGCTTCGTGACGCCCGACGGCGCCTGGTCGGCCTCGCGCCGCAGCATGGTCAGGAGCGTGGCGCCTATGCCGGCGCGCCGGTGATCGCGCGCCACTTCGATGTAGGCCCACAGCCGCTCGGGGTGCAGGGAGGCCTCATACACCACACCGGCCGCCACCGGAATGCCGACGCCGTCAACGACGTCCTCGGCCACGATGGTGCGGCGCCACGGGGTTCCGTCAGCACCGGCCGAGGATACGGTCAGGGCGCCGCGGAACTGGCCGGCCTGGAAGGTCTCCGGGTCGCCCCAGATTTCCAGGAGCGCCAGGTCATCGCCTTCGCGCCATTCGCGGTATTCGATGGCCATGCTCAGGCGCCGATCAGGCGGGCGGCCAGGTAGCCTTCCACCTTGTCCAGCGACACACGTTCCTGGGTCATGGTGTCCCGCTCGCGGATGGTCACGGCGTGGTCCTCGAGGGTGTCGAAGTCCACGGTGATGCAGAACGGCGTACCGATCTCGTCCTGGCGGCGGTAGCGCCGGCCGATCGCGCCGGCGTCGTCGAAGTCGATGTTCCAGTTCTTACGCAGCTGCGCGCCCAGGTCCTTGGCCTTCGGCGACAGGTCCTCGTTGCGGCTCAGCGGCAGCACTGCGGCCTTGACCGGGGCCAGGCGCGGGTCAAGCTTCAGCACGGTGCGGACGTCGACGCCGCCCTTGGCATTGGGCGCCTCGTCTTCGGTGTAGGCGTCCACGAGGAACGCCATGAAGGAGCGGGTCAGGCCGGCGGCCGGCTCAATCACGTACGGGGTGTAACGCTCATTGGTGGCCTGGTTGAAGTAGCTCAAGTCCTGGCCGGACGCCTTGGAGTGCGTGGACAGGTCAAAGTCGGTGCGGTTGGCGATGCCTTCGAGCTCGCCCCATTCCGAGCCCTGGAAGCCGAAGCGGTATTCGATGTCGGTGGTGCCCTTGGAGTAGTGGCTGAG
>DATCVX010000744.1:0-3700 GCA_036566705.1 Arthrobacter sp.
GCCGCGCTGGCGCCGTAGCTGATGCCGATCACGTCCGGGCTGGCCAGCGGGTTGCGGAGCATGGTCTGGAACAGGCCGCCGGAGAGGCCGAACGCGGCGCCGATCATCACGCCGATGACTGCCCGGGGCAGCTTGTTCTCCATAACAATGAAGCTTGCGCCCGGGATTCTCTCGCCGCCGGTCAGGTGTCCGATGAGGATCTTGAAAAAGTCCGGGATGGTCACGGTGTAGCTGCCCAGCAGCACGTACACGGCGAATATAGCCACAACGCCGAGGGCAAGGAAGGCGGTCCGCCAATGTTGCGCTATCACTTTTCGTTGCCAAAACCCGGTTTTGGCAACCGGAAGTGATAGAGCAACGGGGGGTTTGGTTTCGACGAGGTTCACAGTCCGGCCCCCTTGCCGCGGCGGATGAGCCAGACGAAGACCGGCGCACCAACAAGGGCGGTCATGATCCCGGCCGGAACCTCGCCGGGAAGCAGCACAACGCGGCCGATGATGTCCGCGCCCAGAAGCAGTGCCGGGGCAAGCACCAGGGAGAACGGCAGGATCCAGCGGTAGTCCGGGCCGGTGAGCGACCGCACGGCGTGCGGAATAACCAGACCCACGAAACCGATCGGCCCGGCCAGCGCCGTCGCGGAACCGCAGAGCAGCACAATGCCGAGGGCCGTCACGCCGCGGGTCAGGCCAACGCGCTGGCCGAGGCCGCGGGCGATGTCGTCACCGAGGGCCAGGCTGTTGAGGATGCGGCCAGTGGCCAGGACGATGAGCGCACCGACGGCCAGGAACGGCAGGCCCGGAAGCACCACGGCCCAGTCGCGGCCGGCGATCCCGCCAACCTGCCAGAAGCGGAAGCGGTCCAGGGTGTCCTGGCTGGAGACGAGGATGACGCTCATCAGGGAATACAGTCCCGCGCTGAGCACGGCCCCGGCGAGGGCCAGCTTGACCGGCGTCGCGCCGTCCCTGCCCATCGAAGCGACGAGGTAAACCACGACGGCGGCGGCCGCGGCGCCGACGAAGGCGAACCAGATGTAGCCGCTGAGGGAGGTCACGCCGAATAGGTAGATGCCGGTCACCACGGCCAGCGCGGCTCCGGCGTTGACGCCCATGATGCCCGGGTCGGCCAGCGGGTTGCGGGCGATGCCCTGCATGGCGGCGCCGGCGAGGCCCAGTGCGCCGCCGGCGAGCAGCCCGAGGACGGTGCGGGGGATGCGGGCGTGGACCACGGCGTGGTCGCCGTTGGCGGGGTCGAACTGCGTGAGGGCCTGCCACACGGTGCCCAGCGAAAGCCCCCGGGCACCGATGGCCAGTGACGCGGCAGTCAGCATGGCAAGTACGACGACGGCGGCGAGGAGCCAGGCAGCCTGCCTGGTTCCGGCCCTCCCACCGGCGCGAACGTTTCCCTCGGTGCGAACTGGCAGATAATGCCGTGTTTTTACGGATTTGGGGGCATTATCTGCCAGTTCGCGCGCCCCGGTGGGTGCCGCCGTCGTACTTTCCGTCATGGGACGGTGCTTACTTCACTGCATCCGCTGCGGTGGCCAGCTGCGGCAGGAACGTGTCCAGCGACCACGGCAGGCTCAGCGGGGAGGAGGCCGAGATGGACAGCGTCAGCGTGTTGTCCGAATCGGCAACCAGGGCGCCGGTCTTGATGGCCGGGATCTGGCCAAGCAGCGGGTCCGACTTGATGGAATCGGTGGTGGCGGCGTCCGGAACCCAGGTCACGAAGATGTCGGATTCGAGTTCATTGGCCTTTTCGGCAGACCACGGGATGAAGAATTCCTTGGAGCCCTTCGAGTTTTCCTTCACAACGGACGCGAGCTTCATGCCGATCTCGCTCAGGAAACGCGGACGGTTGTCGTTGGCGGTGTAGACGTTGACGCCGTCAGCCGAAGCTGGCTCCAGGTTGCCGTAGATGAAGCTCTTGCCTGCAATCTGCGGGTACTTGGCGACCTTGTCCTTGATGGTGGCCTCGGTGTCGGAGATGAGCTTGGTGGCTTCGGCTTCCTTGCCCAGCGCCTTGCCGATGATGGAAGTTGAATCCTGCCATGAGGTTCCGTAGGCAACCTCAGGGTGGGCCACCACCGGTGCGATCTCGTTGAGCTTCTTGTAGTCCTCTTCGGTCAGGCCGGAGTAGGCGGCCAGGATGACGTCCGGGGCGAGCTTGGCGATCTCGGTGAAGTTGATGCCATCGGCCTCGGAGAACTGGACCGGAGCCTTGTCCGAGCCGAAGCCTGCGCCGAGTTCCTTCAGGGCTGCGTCCTTCCACGGAGTGGAGCCCTGCTCGTTGCCGCCCCACTCGTTCTTGGGGACGCCCACGGGGACCACTCCGAGGGCGAGGGCAACGTCGTCGTTGACCCAGGAGACGGTGACGACGCGCTTGGGCTGTTCCTTGATGGTGGTCTCACCGAATACGTGTTTGATGGTGACCGGGAACTGCGAGCTGCTGGAGCTGGAGGTAGCGGCGTCCGATGTGGAGGACGCGGGTCCCGTGGAGCATGCGGAGAGGGTGAGTGCCGCTGCGGCCAGAACGGCCGTTGCCTTGCCGGCTGACTTGAACAGCGTGCGGCGTGTGGCACTCGGGCCGGAGAAAAGGGGGGAAGTCACGGAACTCCTTAGGTGAATGAAGCGAACCCAAGTAAGGCTAGCCTACCCTCCGCTGCATTACGCAAGGTTTGCGTAACTTAATTGGCTGACGTGACGAAGCACACAGCCCGCCGCCCGAAACGCTCTCTCATTTCCTGCAGAAAAAACACGAATGCTCTTGCACCTGGTGCAAGAGCATTCGTGAAAAACCGGCAGGAAGTGAGAGAGGGTCGGGATCAGCGGAGCACGATGTCCACCGGGTTGGCCTCGGACCGCCATTCGCCCTCCTGGCCTGGCCGGGGCCGGATCACCGGCGCGGTCAGGACACCCGAGCGGTTGGTGCGCTTGTCCCGCAGGATCTCGGTCACGGAGCCCAGGTGCCGGGACAGGTCGATCACGTTCTCCGGCGCGGCCAGCAGCAGCTGGAACCCGAATTCGTGCAGCGCCTTGATGCCTGCACCCGCGAATTCCTCGGACGCCAGCACAAACGCTTCATCCATCATCACGGTGCCGTATGTGGTGAACCCCTGTTCGGCGATGCCCAGCTGGTAACTGAGCGCGGCGGCCATGATGAACGCGGTGAAGCGCTGCCGCTCGCCGCCGGACATGGAGCCGGTGTCGGCGTGCATGTAGACGTCTGTCCGCCTGCCGCCGCGCGGGCCGGTCACCTCGCGGTGCTCCTTGCACTGGATAAACAGGTGGCCGCGGACGTCCAGCACCTCGGCACGCCAGCGCCGGTCCTCCGGGGTCTGGGAGCCCAGCCGCTTCACAAGCGTTTCGAGGGTTTTGTACCGGGCGGTGAGCTCGGCGTCGTCGGCTTCGGCGTTTTCCGCCCTGACGTGCCGGGTGTGCCGGGCCTTCAGCGCGTTCTGGATCGCGTCCTTGAACTGCTTTGCCGTGGCTGGCAGGGTCTGCTTGATGTCCAGTTCCAGGAAGCTGCCCTCATGGAAGTTGACCTCGGACAGGATGCCGTTGAGCGGCAGGATCCGGCTGGTGATGGACCGCCGTTCCTCGTCCAGCAGGTGCAGCAGCGTGCTGAACGACTCGTGCGTGCGCTGGTTGAAGAACTGCCGGAACTCGGTCTCCTGCGCGGGAAGGCCGTCGCTGACGATGGC
>DATCVX010000745.1:0-2996 GCA_036566705.1 Arthrobacter sp.
ATGCCAAGCGCGGTATGCCCGGCAAGGGCAGCGTCGAGGGTGTCCAGGGCAACGGTGCGGTCCGGTCCCCACGCGATGACCTTGGAGATCATGGGATCGTAGCTGGACGAGATTTCAAGCCCCTCGAGCAGGGCCGAATCCACCCGGATCCTGCCGGCTGAGTGACCGGGTTTTTCGTTCAGCAGGAGCACCGTCCCGGTGGACGGCAGGAAGTTGCGCTCCGGTATTTCCGCGTAGACGCGGGCTTCGACAGCGTGACCGGTCAGTTCGACGTCGGCCTGCCGGACGGTCAGTTCCTCGCCGGCAGCGATGCGGACCTGCCATTCGACCAGGTCAACGCCGGTGACCATTTCGGTGACCGGGTGCTCCACCTGCAGGCGGGTGTTCATCTCCATAAAGAAGAACTCGTCCGGAGCCTCGTCCGAGACCAGGAACTCCACGGTTCCCGCGCCGCTGTAGTGGACGCTCCGGGCCGCCTGGCAGGCAGCCTCGCCGATCCGCGCCCGGGTGGCGCCGCCGTCATTCAATGCCTCCAGCAGCGGCGAGGGCGCTTCCTCGATGACTTTCTGGTGGCGGCGCTGCAGCGAGCACTCACGCTCCCCCAGGTGGATGACGTTGCCGTGGTTGTCGGCCAGGACCTGGACCTCGATGTGCCGGGGCGTGCGGACCAGCCGTTCCAGGAACAACGTGTCGTCGCCGAAGGCGCTGGCGGCGACGCGGCGGGCGGTTTCCAGGGTGGCGGGCAGGTCCGCTGCCTGTTCCACGATGTGCATGCCCTTGCCGCCGCCGCCCGCTGACGGTTTGATGAGCAGCGGGAATCCGACGGCGGGCGCGGCCTCCATAAGTTGCGCATCCGTCATGCCGGGTTCGGCGATGCCCGGCACCACCGGCACTCCGTAGCCTGCCACATGGTTTTTGGAGCGGATCTTGTCACCCATGATGTTCAGGGATTCCACGCCGGGGCCGATGAACGTGATGCCGGCCGTTTCGAGGGCGCGGGCAAAATCCACGTTTTCGCTCAGGAAGCCGTACCCGGGGTGGACGGCCTCGGCGCCGGTGTCGCGGCAGGCCTGGATGATGGCTCCGATGTTCAGGTAGCTCTCGGCCGCTGCGGCCGGGCCGATCCGCACGGCATGGTCAGCCTCGCGCACGTGCCGGGCCCCGGCGTCGGCGTCGGAATAGACGGCCACGGAGCGGATGCCCAGGGCACGCAGGGTGCGGATGACGCGGCAGGCGATCTCGCCGCGATTGGCGACGAGGACGGTACCGAACAGGGTCTTTTCGCGTGTCGGGGTGGTGGTCGGCGAAGGAACAGTCATTGCTGGCTCACATCCGGAAGAGGCCGAAGGAGGTCTCCGGCAGCGGGGTGCGGGAAACGACGTCGAGCGCCAGTCCCAGGACGGTGCGGGTGTCCGCGGGGTCGATCACGCCGTCGTCCCAGAGGCGGGCGGTGGAGTAGTAGGGGCTGCCCTGGTCTTCGTACTGCTGTTTGATCGGGGCTTTGAAGGCTTCCTCGTCCTCGGCGGACCATTCCTCGCCGCGGGCCTCATACTGGTCCCGCTTCACGGTGGCGAGCACGCTGGAGGCCTGGTTTCCGCCCATGACGGAGATCCGGGACGCCGGCCACATCCACAGGAACCGCGGAGAGTAGGCCCGGCCGCACATGGAGTAGTTCCCTGCACCGAAGGACCCGCCGATGACAACTGTCAGTTTGGGCACGCGCGCCGTGGCCACCGCGGTGACCATCTTGGCGCCGTTCTTGGCGATGCCGCCCTGCTCTGAATCCTTGCCCACCATGAACCCGGAAATGTTCTGCAGGAAGACCAGGGGGATTCCGCGCTGGTCGCACAGCTCAATGAAGTGCGCGCCCTTGAGCGAGGACTCGCTGAACAGCACCCCGTTGTTGGCCACGATCCCCACCGGGTGCCCGTGGAGCCTGGCGAAGCCGGTCACCAGGGTGGCGCCGTATTCCCTCTTGAACTCGTGGAAACGGCTGCCGTCCACCAGCCGCGCGATGACCTCATGGACGTCGTACTGCGCATTGACGTCCGTGGGCACCGCACCGTAGATCCCGGCGGGGTCCACCACGGGGTCGACGGCGGTGTCCACGTCCCACGCGGGTGCGGCGGGCCGGGGCAGGGTGGCCACGATGTCGCGGATGATCTGCAGGGCGTGTTCGTCGTTCTCGGCAAGGTGGTCCGTGACACCGGAGATCCGTGAGTGGACCTCGCCGCCGCCCAGTTCCTCCGCCGTGACGATCTCGCCGATTGCCGCCTTCACCAAGGGCGGGCCGCCCAGGAAAATAGTGCCCTGGTTCCTTACGATCACCGTCTCATCGCTCATGGCCGGGACGTAGGCGCCGCCGGCCGTGCAGGAACCCATGACGGACGAGATCTGCGGGATTTTGGCCGCGGACAGCCTGGCCTGGTTGTAGAAGATCCGGCCGAAATGCTCCTTGTCCGGAAAAACCTCATCCTGCTTCGGCAGGAACGCCCCGCCCGAGTCCACCAGGTAGATGCACGGCAGCCGGTTCTCGAGGGCGATTTCCTGGGCGCGGAGGTGCTTCTTCACCGTCATCGGGTAGTAAGTGCCGCCCTTAACGGTGGCGTCGTTGGAGATGACCAGGACCTGGCGGCCGTGGACCATTCCAATGCCCGCGATAACGCCGGCGCCGGGCGATTCGTTGTTGTACATCCCGTTGGCGGCCAGCGGGGCGATCTCCAGGAACGGGCTGCCGTCATCGAGCAGCTGGTCGATGCGTTCACGCGGGAGCAGCTTGCCGCGGGCCACGTGGCGTTCGCGGGATTTTTCCGGTCCGCCCAGCGCGGCTTCAGCCAGCCTGGACCGGAGCTCGGCGGCGAGCGCGGACTGGGCCCGGTTGTTGGCCGCAAAGGCATCACTCGCGGCGTCAAGCCGGCTGGCGAGGGTCTCCATCGACTGGTCCGTTCCTGTTCTGTTCGTACCTCGTATTGCGAGCCATAAAGCCCAACTCGGTT
>DATCVX010000746.1:0-8851 GCA_036566705.1 Arthrobacter sp.
GACGTGGCCCAGTGGTGGCGGCAGACAGCCAAGCCAAATCCTGCAGACCACCCCGCCGAGATATTCCACGCACTAACCCGCGAAGGCAGGCCAGCATGACCAATGACCCCACGGCATCAGAGCGAATTGCCGGTTTCCTCACGGCACTGCGGCCAGAGGACATCCCCGCCGACGTGCGGCACAGGGCCAAGGTCCACATCCTTGACACTCTCGGCGCCGGTCTCGCAGGGGCAGCTTCCCGGGAAGTGGACATCAGCCGAACAGCGCTCGGAGGTGTCTACGGAACCCTCGCCCCCGGTACAGGAGCAGCCCTTTGGGGCACACCCGCCGAACTGCCGGCGCTCGGGGCGGCGTTCGTCAACGGCATCGCCTGCCACGCCTTCGAACTGGACGACTCGGGCGGGTGCGACCATTCCGGTGCTGTTGTGCTGCCCGCGGCACTTGCGGCAGCGTCGCTGCCTAAAGCCGGTTCCTGCGGCGGATCAATCGACGACGGACCAAAGGTTGGCGGCGCCAGGCTCCTGCACGCCGTGATCGGTGGATATGAAGTGGCCCGCCGCGTCCAGGACGCGCTGGGCGGCTATGACTCCGTCAACAACGCCGGCTGGCATTCCACCGGCGTGTGCGGAACCTTCGGAGCCGCAGTGGCCTCCGGCGTGATACTTGGCCTGGACACGGAGCAGATGGTTTCCGCCATAGGCCTTGCCGGGTCCTTCACTGGCGGCACCTGGTCATTTATCGGGGACGGTGCAATGTCTAAGCGTATGCACGTGGGCCGCGCTGCCGAGGCCGGCCTGAACAGCGCGCTTCTCGCCAGGTCCGGGTTCACGGGACCGCGGGACCTGTTCGCCGCGCCGTGGGGCAGCTTCCTGCGGCTCTACGGCCGGCAGGAGGACATCGACCAATCGCGTCTGTTTGGAACGCTCGGTGAGGAATGGCAGATTGAACGGGCATCCATCAAGCCCTACGCAACCTGCCGCAGCACCCACTCGGCCATCGATGTCATCCTGGATCTGCGGGAGCGGCCCGGCATCTCTGCTGGGTCCATCCGCAACATCACCGTCCACACCAGCGCTCTCATCGCCGACATGTGCGGCAAAGCCGACGTGAGCTCTTTGGTTTCGGCTCAGTTGAGCATGCAGTTCGCCCTCGCCACGGCTGTCCTGCATGGTGGAGTCGGCTTGGCTGAAGTGGCCGAACAGGGCCGGACTGACCCCCGGATCTTCGAACTCATGGAACGGATCCACGTGGTCGTGGACCCCCAGCAGCAGGGTGGCTCGGCGGAACCGCGGATCGAGGTGCAGACGGATTCCGGCTCGATCCTGGTTCAGGCCGTCCGTGCCAGAGGTGCCTCCACCAACAGGCTCAGCGACGACGAAACCATCAACAAGTTCATGGGCCTCGCCACGACCAGGCTGCCGCATGCAACCGCAGTCAGCGTGGTCGAGAACGTCATGGAACTCGAATCCACCAACGACATAGGCCCGCTCCTTCGGCTGCTTGCCGTGGACTCGGAGCCTGCTTTGCTGAGGTAAAAGACCGGAAGCCACGAACTGCGCGAACGGGCAGCCGGTAGGCACCAGACGGAAGCGGACGACGGCGGGAGGCTCCCGCCGTCGTCCGCTTCCGCCCAAACTTTGCATCCCGTCCGGTTAGTGGATAGCGTGTGAGGCGTGTCACCGACCGGTGGCACATGCTTATGATCTGCGGCGGGAGAGTCCTGCCGGTACGTTTCAGCAGGCGCCGTAGGAGCAAATCCTCCCCAGGAATCTCTCAGGCCCACGTACCGCCGCGGCAAGGCAACTCTGGAAAGCAGTCCGGGAAACCGGGCTCACCGACGGGGCAAGTGGCGCGCTGCTGCAGCAGGGCAAAGCGGAAACTCTCAGGTCCAATACAGAGCGGGGAGGAACCCGAATCATCGTGGCGCCTTTGGGGCCACCAGAGTGATGGAGTTCCTCAATGACCGTTCCACCGTCCACGTCCGACGACCGCCCGGCCGCGCCCGCCAGAATCGAAATCATCCCCACCGAGGGAATCGTGGAGCGCGTCGCGGGCAAGGTGCCGCTGACCACACCGATCACCGTGACGTGCCTGCCCCATCACGGCATTGAGCGGACCATGCGCGCCGCCGTGCAGCTGAGTGCGCTCGGCTACAAGGCCATCCCGCACCTCGCCGCCCGGAGCCTGCAGAGCCGCGCCGAGCTGACCGGAATCCTTCGTGAATGCGACGCCGCCGGCATCGGCGAGGTGTTCGTGATCGGCGGCGACCGGAAGAGGCCCGCCGGTATCTACGAGTCCGCCCTTCCCGTGCTGGAGGACATCGCGCAGTACACGGGCGGGACGATGCGGGCCGGCATCGCGGGCTACCCCGAGGGCCACCCCCTGGTTGGCCCCGTGGACGTTCTGGATGCCCTGCTGGCCAAGCAGCACCTGGCCTCGCACGTCGTGACGCAAATGTGCTTCTCAGCCGCGGCAATCCTCGACTTCGCTGCGCTCCTGCGCCGTGAAGGCGTGGCGCTGCCGGTCTGGGCCGGCGTGGCCGGGTCCGTCCCGCGGACCAAGCTGGTCTCGCTGGGAACCCAGATCGGCGTCGGAAGTTCCCTGAAGTTCCTCAGCCGCAAGGGCCCGCTTGCCCTCAAGCTCCTGGGCGGGGAGCGGTACTCGCCAGACTCCCTGATTGCCGCGCTGGAAAGCACACCCGGCAGCATCGCGGGCATCCACCTCTACAGCTTCAACAGCCTCGACTCGGTACCCGGCGGGCCGGACCAGGCCCCCGCCCCAGCGGTGCTGATTCCTGGGCCAGCGCGTGAGGACTGAGCCGGTAGCAGGCCAGCCGCACTGGCGCCGGGTGTCATGGAACGCCCTGACGCGGCGCGTCCTCGTAAAATTTAGTGAGCAGGAGTGCGGGCCGGAAACGGCGGAGAACAACCTGGATTAGTGCGCTGGCCGTGTTGGGCGCATGGCTTCCTGGAGTCATACCGGTGGTTCAGGTGGCCCGCACTCCCGCCGTCGTCAGGTTTGATCGGTACGCCACGGCGTGAGCCGCGGCCACCACCCGGGGACGTTGCGCCGGTAGTCGAGGTACTGCTCGCCATACGTCCGGGAGAGGGTCGGCTCCTCGTAGCCCTTCACGAATGTGACCACCGCGGCCAGGACGATCACGGCGTAGAGCGCCAGCCACCAGCTGCCGAACAGCAGCGCCTGGCCGAGGATGATGGTGAGCACCGCGAGGTACATCGGATTGCGTACGAACCGGTAGGCCCCAGTCACGACGAGCGTCTCGGTCGGAGCGACCGGAGCGGGCGTTCCGCGGTGCAGGGCGAACAGCGCGAACGCGTGCAGGAGGACAGCCGCCCCGATAACGATCGCGATCCAGGCGGCCGGCACGAGGAACCCGGCCGCGCCTCCCCAGTCGTACCACCGCCAGCCGGAGATGATCCAGGGGATGAGGCCCGCGACGACGCCGGGTGCGAGGAAAAGGAAAACGATCGTCCCGATCCACGCCCGTGCGGGCGATTTTGCCTGGGCCATGTGCGTCAGGCTAGCTCCATTCCTCCCACCGCGCGAGGGGGTGGAGTTCAGGCACGCGCGGGCTGGGCAGAGGTCTGGGGATCGTGGGCACCAAGGTCCGGGCGCAGCTACCTTTGGTAGGAAACCGGAACTCCCACCCAGAGGACACGAATGATCCAGCCGACACCGCCCCGCTGCACCTACCTGACCTCGATCTCCGTCCAGGTTGGTCCCGCCATCGAAATAGGGGAAACGTCCGAAGGGATCCGCCGCGTCATCCCGATCCTCGGCGGAACCGTCACGGGCCCTGAACTGTCCGGCAGGGTACTTCCGGCCGGAGCGGATTTCCAGGTGCTGCGGACCCCCACCACCACGGAGATGGACGCGAAGTACGTGCTGGAGACGGACGACGGCGACCGGATCTACGTGAGCAACTCAGCCATTCGCACGGGTTCGGCCGAAGACATCGCGGCGCTGGTGGCAGGGGTGCCTGTGGACCCGGAACGGATCTACTTCCGCTCCACGCCCCGGTTCGCCGCGGCCGGCCGGTGGTCCTGGCTCAGCACGCGCATTTTTATCGCCTCCGGCATCCGTCTGCCTGACGAGGTGAAGCTGGATGTGTTTATGGTCGAGTGACGGACCGGCGCGGGTAGCATCGGAGCATCCGGCCCTCTAAGAGTGGAGTAACCCATGCAGCTCGGCGCGTTTTCGATCAGCCTCACCGTCAAGGACATCGCAGCTTCTGCCGCGTTCTACGAGAAACTTGGCTTCAGCAGCTTCGGCGGCGACATCACGCAGAACTGGCTGATCCTCAAGAACGGCGAGACGGTGATCGGCCTGTTCCAGGGGATGTTCGAGAAGAATATGCTCACGTTCAACCCGGGCTGGAACCAGAACGCGGAGGCGGTGGATTCGTTCACCGATGTGCGCGAACTCCAGCGGGAACTGAAAGCCCAGGGCACGGAGTTCGTTGCCGAGGCAGACGAGTCAACGACGGGCCCGGCGAGCTTCATCGTGGTGGACCCGGACGGCAACCCGGTGCTCGTCGACCAGCACGTCTGATCTCCTTTACAACTCACTAAGCGCCAGCCCCAACGCGGGGTCACTTTTGGCCCCATAAGTGCCCATTATTGGGCAGTAAGTGACCCCGCGTTGCAAGGTTAGTGCCAGAGGCCGAGGGCGAACTCCGCGATCACCGTGGAGAGCAGGAAGGACGCCGTGATGGCCACCAGCCCCACGGGAATGATCTTCCAGCCGATGTTCTTCAGCAGCGGGATGTCCTTGCCCAGCGACAGGCCCGCAAGCGTCAGCATCGCCGTGGCGATGGAGAGGAAGTCGACCGTCTTGATGATGGTGGTCAGCGATTCCGCGGCGAAGAACCACGGGCTGGAGATGTAGGCGCCGATGGTGGTGATGTAGACGATCGCCGAGATCTTCTTGGTGACCTTCGCCAGGGCGATGCTGACCAGGACCAGGGCGAGCATGATCCCGTACCCGGCGACGATCGAGAGGCTGAGCCCCTTGGCCGCCACGGACGCCGTGCCGATGCCGAGGACGGTGAGGACTGACAGGGACAGCCAGAGCGGGAGCTTGATGGCTGCCGAGGATTCGGCCACTTTCTCGCGGAACCGCCGGTTTTCCTCGGCCTGGGCATCGTCCCGGTCAATATCGGCCTGGCTGCGCACGGCGCCGCCGCCGGCGGCAACCGCAGCGGCCTCGCGGGTCTGCTTGCGGGTGAGGAGCTTGTAGAAACGGTCAGCCAGCGGCAGCGCGATGTAGATGCCCACGTACACGCCAAGGATGGTGGTGATCAGGTTGGACACCGCCGCCATGCCCAGGATCGCTTCCTGGTCCCCGGGGTAGGCCGCGATGATGCTGGCCGAGGACGCCGCCATCATGGAGCCGGATCCCACGCCGGCGCCCATCGCCAGGGCCAGCGGATCAAAGATCTTCCAGTTGGCCACCAGCGAGGTGAGCAGCGTGATGAACACGGCGCCGAACAGCGTTCCAAAAACGTACATCGCCAGCACGCCGCGGTACTGGTCCGAATCGGGACCGTACTTTTCGGAGACCATGGCGAAGGACGGTTCGCGGTCCAGGGAGAACGTGGCTCCCACCGTTGCCTTGCCCATCCGGAGCAGGACGGCCAGGGGGAGGGCCAGTGCGATGGTGCCCAGCAGGTGCCCCACCTCCTGGAGCAGCAGCGCCGGTCCGGCCTTGAGCAGGCTGGGGAGGCTGGGGCCGATGTTGAACGCCAGCCTTGCCACCAGCAGCAGCACGGCCACGCCCACCAGGGCCGCGGCGATCCGCTGCAGGTCAAGGCCCAGGGGCTTGAACTTCTGGATGGAGACCAGAAGGCCCAGGATGAGGCCCCAGACCATGGGGAAGATGACGATTGCGCCGATTCCGATGTCGATCTTGGCCTGGCCGATGAACTGTACGGCCAGCGCGATGACAAACGCCAGCGCGGCGACCGGCAGGGTCAGCCGGGCACCAGCTTTGTCGATCCGCGGAGTTTTGGTGCTGGTACTCATGATGTGCCTTCCTGGGTGACAGTACGACGGCGGTATGCCGCTTGGATGAAGCGTTCCCGTTCGGTGGGGGTTGAGGCAGCGGCGGCAACGGTCCAGGCCAGCGCGGTGGCTGCCTCGAACATCACGCCGTACGCCTCGGGGGTGTCGGCAAGCGCGGCGAACGCGTGCGAATGGATGGCGACGTTGGCGCCGGGAATGCTGAGCCACGGATGCAGGGACGGGATGACCTGGGAGATGTTGCCCATGTCCGTTGACCCGCCGCTGAGGCCGGCCGAGGGGGACGTGTCCTTGCCGAACGCGTCCATCGCCTCCGTCCAGTGCGCCGCGAGCGCGTCGTCCTGGAGCAGGGGTTCGTAGAGCGGTTCCGTTGCCTCGATGGCCAGCGTGGTTCCGGTGGCCAGGGCCGCCCCTTCGAAGCAGCGGCGGACCCGCTCGAGCAGCGCCTCGTACTCCGGCAGGGTGAAGGCCCGGCACTCAAACTGGACCACCGCCCGGTCCGGAATGATGTTGGTGACGTGTCCGGCCTCGGCAACGTACAGTGCCACTCGGTGGTCGCCGGGGATCTGCTGGCGGAGCAGCCCCACGGCCACCTGGCTCAGCACGGCAGCATCGGCGGCGTTGACGGCCAGGTGCGGGGCGGCCGCGGCGTGCGCGGCCTTCCCGGTGAAGGTCGCCTTGTACCGGCCTACCGCCTGGGCGCTGGTGCCGGCCGGGTTGTACGTCAGGCCGTCCTGGACGGGATGGACCATCAAAGCCAGCCCGACGCCGTCGAACGCTCCCTGCTCCAGCATGAGCACCTTGCCGCCGCCGTGCTCTTCGGCGGGAGTGCCGATGGCCTTCAGCGTGATGCCGAGTTCGTCCACGAACGGCTGCAGGGCGAGGGCCGCGGCCACGGAGGCGCCGGCGATTAGGTTGTGCCCGCACGCGTGGCCGATGTCCGGGAGCGCGTCGTATTCCACGCACAGCGCCACCGTCAGCTCGCCGCTGCCTGCGCTCGCGGTAAACGCGGTGGGCAGGCCGCCGGTGCCGCGTTCCACGGCGAAGCCGCCTTCTTCCAGCAGGGCTGCTATTGCCTCGGCGGAGCGGACCTCTTCGAAGGAGATTTCCTTGTGGGTGTGGATTTCGCGGGCAAGGGCCTGGACCCGGGGCTTCCAGGTGTCGACGCCGTCAGCGAGGGCGGTGCGCAGGGCCGCGTTGGCGGCGGTGGTGTCTGTCAGTTCCATCAGTACCTGCCTCTGGTTGAACGCATGATGACGCCTTAGTAGGACAGCGACGGGAAGGGGGAGCCTGCCGCTCGGGTGGGCACCCAGATGGCCTTCGTCTGCGTGTACTCGTCCAGGACGCCGGGGCCGGAGGAGCGGCCATGGCCGGAATCGCCGAAGCCGCCGAACGGGACCGCCACGTGGATGGTCTTGTAGGAGTTGATCCAGAACGTGCCGGCCTTGACCTCTCGGGCAATGTGGTGCGCCCGCGAAACATCCGAGGTCCAGACGGCACCGGCCAGGCCGAAGCTGGTGTTGTTGGCCCGGGCGATGGCCTCCGCTTCGGTGTCGAACGCGTCCGCGCCGACCACCGGGCCGAAGACCTCCGTGGTTTCGAGGCGGTTCGACGGCGTGACGCCGTCCAGCAGGGTGGGCATGACCCAGTGCCCGCCGGCCAGCGCGGACCCGGCCAGCGCCTCCGGAAGCGTTGCCCCCGTGACCCGGCGGCCGCCGTCGTGCATTCCTGCCTCGATGAGGGTGTTGACGGTGGCGAACTGCTGGGCGGTGATGATGGGGCCCACCTCGGTGTCCGCGCTCAGCGGGTCACCGACCCGCAGCCGGGCGGCCTTCGCCGCGACCATCTCGACGAAGCGGGCGTGCACGCTGCGCTCCACCAGGAGCCGTGAGCCGGCGACGCAGGACTGCCCGGCGCCGGAGAAGATCGCCGAGATGGCGCCGTCCGCGGCGCGGTCCAGGTCGGCGTCGGCGAACACGATGTTGGCGCTCTTGCCGCCGAGTTCCAGCAGGGCGGGAATGCCGGCCTGCGCTGCCGCGACCGCCACCCGGCGCCCGGTGGGGACGGAGCCGATGAAGCTGACCTTCCCGACGCGCCGGTCGGTGGTGAGGATGGCGCCGACGGTCTGTCCCAGCCCTGCGGCGACGTTGAACACGCCTGCCGGGAGCCCCGCCTCGTGGGCCAGCTGGGCGAGCCGGACCGAGGAGGCCGGGGTGAATTCGCTGGGCTTGATGATCACGGCGTTGCCGGCGGCCAGCGGGGCGGCGGAGTTCCAGCCGGCGGTGAACAGGGGAGCGTTCCAGGGGGTGATGGCGACGACGACGCCCCAGGGAACGCGCTCGGTGTAGGTGTGCCAGTTGCCGGGAACGGGGATGGTCTGGCCGGTCAGCTTGTCCGCCCAGCCGGCGTAATAGCCGAACATCTCGGCCACTTTGGCGGCTTCGACGCGGGCGTCGCGGATGGGCTTTCCGGTGGTGGCGGACTCGAGGATGGCGAGTTCCTCGCCGTGCGCTTCGACAACACGGCTGACATTGCGGAGGATGGCTGCCCGATCGAAGCCGTTCAGCGCCGCCCAGACCGCCGCGCCCGCCGTCGAGCTTTCCAGGATGGCGTTGGCGCCCTCGCCGCCGGGGTCGGCGTAGGTGGCGAAGGGTTCGCCGGTGGCCGCCGCGGTGAGGGTGATGCTTTCGCCGTTGCCGGTGACGACTTTGCCGTCAACGAATGCGCCGAGGCCTGAAGGGAAGGCTCCGTCCAGGACGGCGCGGGCGGTGGCTGCCGAGGAGGAGGTGGGTGCTGTGGTGATGCTCAAT
>DATCVX010000747.1:0-3192 GCA_036566705.1 Arthrobacter sp.
AACAGCGCCCGCGGGCAATGGGGCGAGGTGCAGCTGCGCCGCGTGGTGGAGGCATCCGGGATGCTCAAGCACGTGGATTTCCTGGAGCAGGTCCACAGTTCCGGAGCGGACTCCACGGTCCGTCCCGACCTCGTGGTCCAGCTGCCCGGGGAAAAGCAGCTGGTGGTGGACGCCAAAGTGCCGTTGTCTTCATACCTCGCCGCCCAGGAACTTGGTTCCGGATCGGGCACCGAACACAACAGCCACCACGCGGAAAACTCCCAGCAGGCCTTGCTGGCCGCCCACGCAAAAGCCCTGCGCGCCCACGTGGACGCCCTGAGCAATAAGAAGTACTGGGACATTCCCGGCAACACGCCCGAGCTGGTGATCTGTTTCCTGCCGGCTGAGTCCATCCTGGCGGCGGCCCTCATGGCGGACGCGACCCTCCTGGACCATGCGTTGAGCAGGAACGTGGTCCTGGCTTCACCCAGCACCCTGCTTGCCGTGCTGAAATCGGTAGCCTTCACCTGGCGCCAGGATGTGCTGACGGACAGCGCCCGCGAATTGTTCGAGCTGGCCCATCAGCTGTATGAACGGATGGGAACCCTCGGCGACAACGTGGGCAAGCTGGGTTCGTCGCTGAAGTCCTCCGTGGACCGGTACAACTCCATGATCGGCACGCTTGAGGCCCGGATCCTGCCGACCGCCCGGAAGCTCAACGCCATGGACGGATCAGGCCTGGCCACGCCGCCTGCGCTGGAAGTGACTCCGCGTTCGCTTGCGGCACCGGAGCTTCAGCAGGACGAGGCCGCGGCCTGAAGGTGGCGGGTTCGGTCAGTCGCGCGGCCGGCGTCCGCCGAGCGCGCGGCTGACGTCGCCGGCTTCCTTCAATGTTGCGCGGAGCTCCTTGGGCAGGGAGAAGAGCAGGTCTTCCTCAGCCGTGACAACTTCTTCGACTGCACCGTAGCCGTAGTCGGCGAGCAGCCGCAGGACATCCTTGACCAGGACCTCGGGCACGGAAGCGCCGGACGTAACGCCGACCGTGGCCACGCCTTCAAACCATGCCTCGTCCACTTCGTTGGCAAAGTCCACGCGGTAGGAGGCCTTTGCACCGTACTCCAGGGCGACTTCCACCAGGCGTACCGAATTCGACGAGTTGGCCGAACCCACCACAATGACCAGGTCCGCCTGGGGCGAGATCTTCTTGATGGCCACCTGCCGGTTGGTGGTGGCGTAGCAGATGTCGTCGCTGGGCGGATCCTGGAGAGTGGGGAACCGTTCCTTCAGAAGCCGGACCGTCTCCATGGTCTCGTCGACGCTCAGGGTGGTCTGTGACAGCCAGATGACTTTTTCGGGGTCGCGGACTGTAACTTTGTCCACTTCATGCGGACCGTTGATGATCTGGATGTGCTCCGGAGCTTCGCCAGCGGTGCCCTCAACTTCCTCATGGCCGTCGTGGCCGATGAGGAGGATGTCGAAGTCGTCCTTGGCGAACCTGACGGCTTCCTTGTGAACCTTCGTCACCAGCGGGCAGGTGGCATCGATGGTGCGCAGTCCCCGGTCCTCTGCGGACTGGACCACGGCGGGCGATACACCGTGGGCGGAGAAAATGACCAGGGCGCCTTCGGGCACCTCGTCGGTTTCGTCCACAAAGATGGCGCCCTGTTCCTCAAGCGAGCTCACAACGTGGACGTTGTGCACGATCTGCTTGCGCACATACACCGGCGGGCCGTAGTGCTCCAGGGCCTTTTCGACCGCTATGACAGCCCTGTCCACACCCGCGCAGTAGCCGCGGGGGGCAGCGAGCAGGACCTTCTTGGGGCCGGACACCGGTGCAGCGGCGGATACTTCCTCAGGAGAGCGCCGCCTTCGCGGGACAGTTGGCATCGAGAGGGAAACTGCAGAGGAAGTCATTTCTCCATGCTACCGGCTAAGGGGCCGCCGCCCCCGCGAAGCGATCCCGATCACAACGCCCGCTGCGAGAAGCACCGCGCCGGCAACCGCGGCTCCGGCGGTCCAGGACCCGAAGTTGCCGGACGCCGCCGCGGCAAACGCGTCCTTGAACATGTCGGCAACCTCGTTGCCGCTGGCCGTCCCCACAACGGCGTCCCGTGCCAACTGTGTGCCGTAGGTCCACAGTGCGGCAAGGAGCAGCGCCCCAACGCCCGCGCTGAAAACCACGGTCCAGCGCCGGCGCGCGGCCACCAAAGCAAGGGCCAAGGCGATTCCGGCGCCGATCGCCAGGGAATAGCCCAGCGGCGCGTACGCGGACGCCCGTTCGGTCCACTGCCGGTGCTCCGGCTGTCCAACGTTGATCAGCGTCTGATCCGGCGCTTCCAGCGGCAGGCCGGTCACGCGTGAAAGCTCTTCCGTCGCCAGCGCCACCAGAGGCGCCACGTCCAGGGTCAGCGATGTGGAGGACTGCCCTTCGGCCGGCGGCGACGCCGGGTCGGCAAAGCTCAGCCGGTGGCTCTTCCTGAGCGTCTCCTCCCAGGCCGCCGGGTAACCGGGCAGCCCTGTCAGGGAACCGGCCGCCGATTCGACCACCGGCTGGACGAGGTCCGCCAGGGCCTCCGGGACGGAGCCCGTGTCGATGGTTCCCACAGCGGCGGCCGCGAGCCGCTGCTGGAAATCTGCGTCCTGCCCCAGCGGGCCCGACAGTGCCACAAAGCCGTCCTCCTGCACCACGTTGCGGTCAACCCAGATCGCGGGGACGGCGACGGCGGACAGCAGGACGCCGAGGATGACGGCCACGGCTGAAACGAAGGTGCGCAAAGCAGGTCCTAACTGGTCGGAGGCTGAGGAGCCATCCTACGCATGAAGGCTGGACAAAGAATGTCCGCCTCCGGTGATAGAGCTTATGGATAAGGTTGAATGACAGCCGCCATTCAACCACGAGCCCCCAACTGCCTAGCAAAGGACCGCCATGCCGCCAGCCACAGCTTCCCGGGGCAGGGCGCATGCCTGAACAGGCCGCCCTGCCGGACACTGCCGCCAGCACGCTGCCTGCGACGGCCGCTGAAACCAGTCCGGACAATCCCTGGCCGTTGCAGCTGCTGTCCCAGAAACTCAAGGCCCACATCGACCGGACGCCGTCGGCGTGGGTCGAGGGCCAGGTCATCGAAATGAACCGCCGCGGCGGCAATGCCTATCTGACCTTGCGTGATGTGGACGCGGAAGTTTCCCTTCCGGCGTCCGTCTGGACCAAGGTAC
>DATCVX010000748.1:0-1957 GCA_036566705.1 Arthrobacter sp.
AGGATGTGGTGGGCGGGGACGTCCGTGGCCACCCAGTCCAGGCCTTCGACGGCGAGTTCGTCGGCCTTGACGCAGCGCACCACGCCGTCGCCGGTTCCGGAGGGAAGCAGCGGGATGGGCACCATGCAGGCGGACCCGGCGAACTGGCAGCGGGCGGCGAACCGGCAGGTGCTGGGCCAGTCCTTGGGCTGCGGCACCTGTCCGCTGATGGTGGCGAGGCGCTCGGGCATGTCCGCTGCGTGGTTGGCGTGCGGGTCCGCGGCGAGCAGGGCCAGCGTGTACGGGTGGCGCGGGTTGTCCAGGATGCTGTCCGTCCGGCCGTTCTCCACTACCTCGCCGGCGTACATCACGGCCACCTGGTCGCAAAGGTCGGCCACCACGCCAAGATCGTGCGTGACCATCACTACGGACATTCCGGTGTCCTTCACCAGCGACCGCAGCAGCGAGAGGATCTCTGCCTGCACGGTGACGTCCAGTGCGGTGGTCGGTTCGTCGGCCACCAGCAGGCGGGGACGGCCGGCGAGCGCCAGGGCGATGGCCACGCGCTGGGCCATGCCGCCGCTGATCTGGTGCGGGTAGGTCTTGAGGATGCGTGCGGCGTCCACGATGCCCACCTTTTCCAGCAGGCCCAGGGCCTCGGCCTTCGCTTCGGCCCTGCCCATCCCGCGGAGACGCCGGACCGTGGCCGTGAGCTGGTAGCCCACCGTGAACATGGGGTCCAGGGCACGCATGGGTTCCTGCGAGATCAGGGCGATGTCCCGTCCGCGGATGCCTTCCATGTCCTTCTCGGTAGCCGCGGCCAGGTTCTTGCCGTTCCATAGGATCTGGCCGCCGGTCACGGAGACCCCGGAGGGCAGCAGGCCCAGGAGGGACAACGCGGTCATGGTCTTGCCGCAGCCGGATTCGCCCACCAGGCCAAGGACGGTGCCGGGTTCGACGTCGAAGGAGACATCCGTGACCAGGCGGACTCCCTTGCCGGCACCCACAGAGTCCACTCCCACGGAGAGGTTGCGGACGCTGAGGGTGTTCTTCGCGGCGTCCTGCGAGGCCGGCGCGGCGGCTGCGATCGCCGCAACCGCTTTGGCGCGCTGGCGCCGGGCCGCGGCTGAGGGCAGGTGCGAGGCGGTGGCGTTGGGAGCCTTGCCCAGGGCGTTGCCGATGGCGTTGGCGGCCAGGACCGTCAGGGCCAGCACCGCGCCGGTGGGGACCATCAGCCAGGGTGCGTCGTAGACGTGCTGCGAGGCGCCCTGGATCATGCCGCCCCAACTGGGCTGCGGGATGGGCGGACCGAAGCCGATGAAGGCCAGGCCGGCCTGGATGAGCATGCCGACGGCAAAGATCAGGGCTGCCTGGACAACGATGGTGTTGGTCAGGCCGGGCAGCACATGCCGCAGGCTGATGCCGGCTGTGCTGACGCCGTCCACCTTGGCCGCGTCCACGTACAGCTGGGACTGCAGGGACTTGGCCTGGCCCAGCATCACCCGGTAAATGCCGGCCGAGATCAGCACGCCCAAGATGCCCATGATCAGCGGGATGTTGGTTCCCACGGCGCCGATGACGGCCAGGATGATCACCGTTCCGGGCAGGGACATCATGATTTCGGTAACGCGGCTGATGACGTTTTCCACGCGTTCGCCGGCGGCTGCGGCCAGCATCGCCAGCAGCGTGCCGAGGCCGACGGCGACAATCACCGTGATCATCGACGTCCCCAGCGTGCCGGCCGCCGAAGCGAAGATGCGGCTCAGGAGGTCACGGCCCAGTTCGTCGGTGCCGAGCCAGTGGGCGGGGGTAGGTCCGGACAGGACGGCGGTGAAGTCCTGGTCCTCGGTCTTGTAGGGCAGCCACAGCGGCGCGGTGAGGGAGGCGGCCACCAGCGCGGCCAGCCAGAGCACTCCGGCGATGCTCGCCGGCGAGGCGAACAGCTTGCTGCCGGAGAATTTCCTGGCCGCGCTTTGAC
>DATCVX010000749.1:0-2891 GCA_036566705.1 Arthrobacter sp.
GGCTATGTCGCGCGCGTCTGCCATTGAGATACCGGCGTGGTATATAACCGTTTGGGCCTGAAGATTTGTGGAGTGGTCGCCACCCTGCTGCCGCTGACTCGTCATTTGCCGTCGCTTTTATAAGTGATATCGCGACCGGCCTGGATGTTGACAGACCCAGCCCCGCCTGATTGCTCCTGATTTAGGTGACCACCGTCAGGCATCGAGCTTTTGGCACCAAAAAACGACCAGCCAAGTAGGACTCCTCCTAAAACGCACAATGCGATAGCAGGCCAGATCGGCCAGTCCCAAAGACCAGCGGTTGGAGACTGGGCTGCCCAAATCCCCCAGCCGGCACCAATTGTCACACCACTGCCGAAAACTACGCCGCCCACTTGTGACAGCCGATCCCCCAAAGCGCCCATTCAGTGATCATACTGGGTGGCTAGGCACGACCCGTTTCTTGTCGGCACGATGCCGTCGGTCTTCGGTGTCCTGCTCGGATTGAGACGGGCTGGCACGGTGTAGCCGGACCGATCACACGCAGCGCGGCATTTCTTGCGGCAGATCGCCGCGTAGCGTCCCGGTTGCAAGGCTAGACTCCCTCACATGACAAACAGGGGGAAAGGGATCGATGGTCCGCGCCGGAATCGGCTAATCGGAATCCTCGTCGCACTTGGGCTGCTCGTCGGCGGCGTCGTGGCGTGTCAGGCGATTCGCGCGGCTGATCCTGAATCGCAGTGCAGGGACGCCGGGGACACGTGGGTTGAGGGGTACGTGGCGACGCCTTACTGCGAACACCTGACGCCCATCAAGCGCACACGATGACGGAAGAGAAAGAGACCTGCGAACGGGAACCGGAACAGGAAAAGCGGCCTCTTCGTTTGACTGGGTCTACTAAACCACCGCCATGGGAGCGCCACCCCGCATTGACCGGGGCAATAGTCGCCCTATTAGCAGCCGCACTGTCGGCATCAGTGGGCTTTTTTGGTGCGTACATGGGCTCTAACGCCTCGGTCCGCGTAGTTGAAATGCAGAACGAAGCGGAAGACAAACGCAGGTCGCAGGATCAAAGAGATGTCGTATATCGAGACTATCTGCAGGCCGCAAATGACTATTGGCTAGCTTCAATCAGTTTGCTGCAGCAGGGGTCTGAGCCTCGATCCACGGAGGCCACCGGTGCCCTGGTCTCCAAGTTCATGACTGCTCGTGCAGAATATCAGGGCACAATCAATGAGATCACTGTCCATGGGAGCCGGGACGCTTGGAATGCCCATGAGAACGTGGCCGCCACCCTACCTCCATCATTGGGGACTTCGCCGGGCACAACGCCCCTTACCGCCCAGGATGTGGCGAACGAGAGTGACTTCACGCGCGCCTACAACGCTTTTCTAAGGGTTAGGTGTCGAGAAGCAGTTCCCATATCGATCGGTGGTTGCGCCAGCGAGTAAAGCTGATGCCCTTGACCGTTACGTTGTCAGGTCGCGGGCAAAGGAAATCCCATCCGCGATTCGTTGCGGATGGGATCTCCTTGTTGGCGCTGGCGGCGTTCGCAAGGAAGTGACTGGGAAGCCACGCCGCCATCGTTCCGCTGGTCCGGTCGAAAGGCAGCCATGCCCGGACGGCGGTGACGTTTACGCCAAGCCCTCCACGGAGGCCGTAGCCGACGACGACTTCACAGAACGCCGCCCGCCGGATGCCTCCGGTTTCTTTGCGGTTGCCGCGCGGGGGCGCAACCGCGCAGCAACCTGCTCATTCTGGACCGCTACGGCCCAATCCGGCAGCGCCTCCCCAGGCACGAAGACAACCTCGTTGCCCGTGTCTGGATGGACGGTGTGCAAGTACCCCTGCGAGATGCGGTCAGCGCCGCCGCCCGTGGTCAACCCGCCACG
The DNA here is from genome assembly GCA_036566705.1 of Arthrobacter sp. Classification (GTDB taxonomy): domain Bacteria; phylum Actinomycetota; class Actinomycetes; order Actinomycetales; family Micrococcaceae; genus Arthrobacter. The sequence continues at coordinate 1,872 of DATCVX010000749.1, forward strand.
CTCCGGCACCGCCACGGCCTCGGCCTCATCCACGTCCAACCCCTGGTCACGTAGTTCCTCGCTACCCCGGCTCATCACAGCGCCCCTTGGATCGCGCGGTAAACGGCGAACGCGGCCGGGCGGGCCGGTTGAACGTCACCGCGCCAGTGAGCCACGATGCCGATCTCCCCGGTGTCCGCGTATTTCTCCGTCAGAACCTGAATCGTGATGCCCAGCCGCTGACCGATCAGCACCTGCTTCCAGTCACCCACGAAAAGGTCCGTGGCCCGGCTGGTCATGGTGCCCTGCGTGTACGACGGCACCTGGTTCGTCATGAGACGAGGAAGGCCCTCGACGTCGGCCGGGAGCCGCAACGGTTGCCCCGTCGTGTCATTCGCCCCGGCGTACTGCCGCGCCAGCTTCGCGTTCCAGATCAGGGCCGTCGGTTCCTCGTTTGCGTACCGGACCTTGTAGATCGTGTCCAACACCTCGTTGTAGTACGTCGCGGCGGTTTGCGTGGTGCCGTTCGCGACGCCGCCAAGGACGTTGCCCGGAAGCACAGCGTTGAGCGCGGCGAGTACGCCGCGAGGGTTCGGAGGGGTTGGCAGGTTGATTGAACCCGCACCGGATGTGATGCCGCCGTAAAGGGCCACAAGGTCAAGGCGCTGGGCCATGGCCTTGCTGATCGCATCCGTCACGATCTGGTCCGCGTTGTTCGCGTCCTGGAACCACTCCAAGGATCCCCTGACCAAAACGCTTTGAGTCGTTGCCGTCAGCGTGACGTTATCGAACGTCGGATCGGACGGAGTGATTGCCGAAGCCTCCGCGCGGAACGCCGCCGTGGGATCGCCGGACAGCCGCCCGATCTTCACCACGCCCGCGTCCATGGGGATGATCGAGGCACCCGCCTGCATCACGGCCGACTTGTTCCGGGCAAGGTCGATCAGTTGCCCGGCCCAGACCGTCGGCACGACCGCCGCGCCGCCCGTGGTGGACAATGCCCGGACCATGTTCCCGAGGTCGCCGTACTGGCTAACGGCG
>DATCVX010000750.1:0-4090 GCA_036566705.1 Arthrobacter sp.
CACCGGCGAAGGACTCCAGCACGCCGACGGCCACTCCCCCATCCTCGCAGCCACCAACCCGGCAGTAGTCACCTACGACCCCGCCTACGGCTACGAAATGGGCCACATCATCCGCGACGGAATCGAGCGGATGTACGGACCGGCCGCAAGCGGCGAAGGAACCGGACCTGCATCCGATAAAAACCTCATGTACTACATCACCGTCTACAACGAACCCATCTCCCAGCCGTCCGAACCCGAGAACCTCGACGTCGAAGGTGTGCTGAAGGGCATCTACCGGGTGTCGGCGTCGGACGTCCAGGGTCCCAAGAGCCAGATCCTGGCGTCCGGAGTCTCAGTGCCCTGGGCGCTGGAAGCCCAGCGGATCCTCGCTGAGGACTGGGGTGTCTCCGCCGACGTCTGGTCCGTCACGTCCTGGAACGAACTGCGCCGCGACGGCCTGGCCGCCGAGGAAGAAGCGTTCCTGAACCCCGGCGAACCCGCCCGGATCCCGTTCGTGGCCAGGCAATTGGCCGATGCGCAGGGTCCGATCGTGGCGGTCTCGGACTACATGAAGGCCGTCCCGGACCAGATCCGCCAGTTCCTACCGAACACGTTCGCCTCACTCGGCGCGGACGGCTTCGGCTTCTCCGACACCCGCGCAGCAGCACGCCGGTTCTTCAAGAACGACACCCACTCCATCGTGGTGAAGACCCTGCAGCTGCTCGCGGCCCGCGGCGACGTGGAGGAGGGCGCACCGCAGTACGCCATGGACCGCTACAAGCTCCTGGACGTCAACGCCGGCACCACCGGAGGAGCGGGCGGCGACGCCTGAGGTGTCCCCGACCAATCAAATGACCGGGCGGCTAGGGTATGGCTATGGGGAAAATGTCCGAGATCAGGACCACCGCTGTGGTCCTCGCCGCCGGTGCCGGTACGCGGCTGGGAAAGGGGCCCAAGGCCCTCCTCCCCTACCGCGGCCGGCCGCTCGTCGAATCCATCGCCGGGGCACTGCTCGACGGCGGCTGCCGTGAGGTGGTGGTGGTGCTCGGCGCCGGTGCCGCCGACGTCGCGGCCATCGCCGAACTGGACCGCTACCGGACAGTGGTCAACGTGGACTGGCAGTCCGGAATGGGCAGCTCGTTCCTGCTGGGCAACGCCGCCGCGGACCCTGGGGACCACTTGCTCATTGCGCTGGTGGACCAGCCCGGCCTGACCCTCCGGACGGTGGGGCGCCTTTTGGCCGCCCACCGTCCGGGCCGGATCACCGCTGCCGCTTACGGCGACGGCGGCGCGGACGGCACGGTGCGCCGGGGGCATCCGCTGCTCATCGACGTCGGACTCCGGGACGCAGTGGCCAGTACGGTGGCGGGCGACGCCGGGGCACGCGGCTTCCTGCAGGACCACCCTGAGCTGGTGGATGAGGTGGACTGCAGCGACCAGTCAACCGGCGCGGACATCGACACCCCGGAGCAACTCCACCTGCTCGGCTAAATTCGAAGCGCGAACTGGCAGCTAATGACGTCAAACACGCGGTTTGGGGTCATTTGCTGCCAGTTCGCGCCAAGGCGGGCGGGCTACCAGCGGGGGTGGATGGCCTCGCGGAAGTAGTGGTCGTAAATCCAGCGGACGCCCTCGTCGAATTCGCCGTCGAGGGAAACGCCGGCGGCGGCAGCATTCGCCGTGGCCTGTTCCACGTTCCGTGCGCCGGGAATGACAGTCGTGACGCCGTCCTGGGCAGCGATCCAGGCGATGGCCGCCTGGGGCGTGCCAACCCCGTCCGGGACCAGCTGCTCGAACTCGGCCACGGCCTTCAGCCCCAGTTCGTAGTCCACACCGGAGAAGGTCTCCCCGACGTCGAACGATTCGCCGGTGCGGTTGTAATTGCGGTGGTCGTTGTCCGCGAAGGTCGTGTCCTTCGTGTACTTGCCCGTGAGCAGGCCGGAGGCGAGCGGAACGCGGGCGATGATGCCCACCCCTGCCGCCTTCGCCGCCGGCAGGACCTCGTCCAGTGGCTTCAGCCGGAAGGCATTGAGGATGATCTGGACGGAGGCAGTGCCTTCGTGCCGGATGGCTTCGAGCGCTTCGTCGGTGCGTTCCACGCTGACGCCGTAGTTGCGGATGGCGCCTTCGGAGACCAGGGTGTCCAGCGCGTCGTAGACTTCGGCGTTGCTGTAGACGGACGTGGGCGGGCAGTGCAGCTGGACGAGGTCCAGGCTGTCCGTGCCCAGGTTCTTCCGCGACCGGTCCACCCACTGGCGGAAGTTGGCCAGGGTGTAGTTCTCCGGCTGCTGGTCCATGCGGCGGCCCATTTTGGTGGCCACGGTGATGTCCAGCCCGGGGTTGTCCTTAAGGAACGCGCCGATGGCCTGCTCGCTCTTGCCGTCGCCGTAGACGTCGGCGGTGTCGAAGAGCGTGACGCCGGCTTCCACCGAGGCGGCCAGGATCGCCTGCGCCTGTCCGTGGTCCACGTTGCCCCAATCAGCGCCGAGCTGCCAGGTACCCAGCCCCACGATCGAGACGTTCCGTCCGGTCTTGCCTAATCTGCGCTGTTCCATCCCACGACTATATGCAACGCGGGGTCAGATCCTGCCCGCCCGGGCCGCTTCTTTGGGCTTTTTGTGACCCCGCGTTGCCTCCTTGAGCCCGAGGTAGATCTTGTCCCGCGCAATGGGCAGCGAAGCGAACCGCACTCCTGTGGCGTTGCGGATGGCGTTCGCCAGGGCGGGAGCCACCGGGTTGAAGGGGCTTTCACTCATCGACTTGGCGCCGAGCGGGCCCAGTTTGTCGTTGGTGTCGGCGAAGTAGACCTCGCTCCGTGGCACGTCGGCGAAGGTGGGGATGTGGTACTGGCGAAGGATGTCCGTGGTGACCCGGCCGGCGTCGTCCACCACCACCTCCTCGTACAGCGCGGCCCCCAGCGCCTGCGCGATCCCGCCCTCGATCTGCCCGCGGCACTGCCGCGGGTTGACCACCACGCCGGCGTCGGCGGCCTGGACGCTCTGCAGGATCCGCAGTTCGCCCGTGCCGCGGTTCACCGCAACGCGGAACCCGTGCACGTTGAAGGCCACGGACCGCGGCGTGCCGCCCCAGCGTCCTTCGGCGGCGAGTTCGACGCCGGCTTCCGCAGCCGCGTGCGCCAGTTCCGCCAGCGGCACGGGTGTTCCCTCGCAGACCACAGTGTCGCCGTCGAGGACGCAGCCGGAGGACTGGACCTGCCGGATCCCGGCGGCGAACGCCCGGATCCGGACGGCGAGTTCCTCGGCGGCGGCTAGGGTCGCCTTCCCGGCCACCACCGTGCCGGCCGAACCAAACGCGCCGGTGTCGTGCTCGATCAGGTCCGTGTCGGACTGCCGCACCACAACCCGGGAAGCCTCCGTGGACAGCGCGGTGGCGGCCAGTTGGGCGTGCACCGTGGTGGTGCCGTTGCCGAACTCGGCCGTGCCGACGTCGGCCTGGTACGTTCCGTCCGGCAGGAGCCGGACCTTCGAATGGGCGAAGTGGCCCCGCGGCGGCACCGTATCGATCATGGACAGCGCGGTGCCCTCGCCGGTGACCCAGTCCGGGCCGAGGTCATCAAGCCCCGCGGAGCGGTACCGCTCCGCGCCCCGGTCCAGGGCGTCCCGGACCAGGTTCAGGCACTGGTCCAGGCCATAGCTGCCGTAGTGGACGTCCTCCTCCGGCTCGGGATGGGTGGAGAGCATGTCGTCGCCTTCGCGCACCATGTTCCGGCGGCGGAACTCCAGCGGGTCCATCCCGATCCCGATGGCAAGCTCATCCATGGCGGATTCGATCGCGAAAATCATCTGGCTCAGGCCGTAGCCACGGAAGGCGCCGGACGGGACAGTGTTGGTGTAGACAGCCTGGGCGTCCACTTTTTTGTTGTCGCACTTGTAGACGGCCAGGGACTCGCCGCAGCCGTGGAACATCACGCCCGGGCCGTGGTTGCCGTACGCGCCGGTGTTGGTCAGGACGTCCAGTTTCAGGGCGGTCAGCCGGCCGTCGTCGCTGGCCCCGGCCTTGAGCTTGATGGTGAACGGGTGCCGGGTGGTGGTGGCGGTGAACTGCTCGGTCCGGGTGAGTTCGAGCTGGACGGGCCGGCCCAGTTTCA
>DATCVX010000751.1:0-3466 GCA_036566705.1 Arthrobacter sp.
CCATGTCCGGCACGGATGTAGCCAAAACCCGTGGACGGGTGCGTGGGCTTGATGCCGATGGTCACGATCTTGCCTGCCGCTGCCGTGTATATGGCCTCGCGGACTGCATCCTGGAAAAGGTGGTCCGGGCTGATGACCTGATCGGCGGCGAACGAGCCCATGATGGTGTCCGGATCCCGCTCATGCAGGATGGCGGCCGCCAGTCCGATGGCCGCACCGGAATCCTTCGGCTCGCTTTCCAGGACAAGGTCGGAATCCTGGAGCTCAGGCAACTGGCGGCACACGGCGGCGCGGTGCGCCGTGCCCGTGACCACGAGGACGTTTTTACCCGCGAGGGGCTCCAGCCGGTCATACGTCGCACGAAGCAAAGTACTGCCCGACCCGGTGAGGTCGTGAAGGAACTTGGGAGCTGCTGCACGTGACAGGGGCCAGAGGCGGGTCCCCACCCCACCTGCCGGAATCACCGCAATAAAGCGGCTTAGGGGTGAATCCGGGCTTATCACTTTGTCTGTACTCATCACCGCTTACTTTAGCTGACCCGCCCCGAAGGTCCCTTCAAACGACGCCGGGCACGCCTCAATCCGCCGGATCGTGTGTCCTTCGTCTCAAAACAAACGGAAATCCGCGGAAGGGCGAGTCACCAAGGAGTTCCTAAATTGAATAAGCTGTGAGCGAAGCCTAGATTTAGGCCTGAGCTACGAGTGCTCTCGCAGCAGGCGTTCCCCCCGCGTGGATCTCATGCCAGCGCCGCTGTGTTGCAGGGAGGTTTATTCAGTGCCGACAAAACCAGCTGGCACCTTGTACCGCGGCCGTGAAGGCATGTGGTCCTGGGTAGGACACCGCATTACCGGTGTTGTGATCTTTTTCTTCTTGTTGGTCCATGTGCTGGACACCTCATTGGTGCGTGTGTCCCCCGAGGCCTACACGGCTGTCATCGGTGCCTACAAGAACCCCCTGATGGCCCTGGGTGAAACGGGCCTTGTCGCCGCGATTGTTTTCCACGCCTTTAACGGCCTGCGGATCATCGCCGTCGATTTCTGGAAGAAGGGCGCAAAGTACCAGCGCCAGATGCTGTGGACGGTCCTGGCCCTCTGGGTGGTCGTTATGGTCGGCTTCTCCATCCGCCACCTTTCCCTCGCCCTTGGAGGTCACTAAGCCATGACTGCAACTCAGATCCAGAGCCCGCGCAGCGGAAAGATCTCCCCGCAGTACCGCCGCAGCGGCGCATCGAAGGGCAACTTCGAGATGGCTGCGTGGCTGTTCATGCGGCTGTCCGGCGTGGTCCTGGTCGTCCTGATCTTCGGGCACCTCTTTGTGAACCTGCTGGTGGGCGAGGGCATCCACGCGATCGACTTCGGCTTCGTGGCCGGCAAGTGGGCCGACCCGTTCTGGCAGTTCTGGGACCTGGCCATGCTCTGGCTCGCCATGCTGCACGGCACCAACGGCGTCCGCACCATCATCAACGACTACGCCGAGAAGGATTCCAGCCGCTTCTGGCTCAAGGCAGTCCTCTACGCGGCCACCGCTGTCATCATCGTCCTGGGCACCCTGGTGATCTTCACCTTCAACCCGTGCCCGCTGGACGTCAACGGCGTGCCGCTGCCGGGTGGTTTCTGCCCCGCTGCGTAACAGCGGCATTTATGGCCCGCGGCTAGCCGCGGGCTGCGTTTTGCGGGAGCAGGCTTCGCCGGCCCGTTGTTTTATAGAGAATTTTGAGAGAAAGAGCGTCTGGTATGCAGGTCCATAAGTACGACGTCGTCATCGTCGGTGCCGGTGGCGCTGGCATGCGCGCCGCGATCGAATCCGGTCAGCGCGCCCGCACAGCAGTACTGACCAAGCTCTACCCCACCCGCTCCCACACCGGTGCGGCGCAGGGTGGCATGTGTGCGGCCCTTGCCAATGTCGAGGAAGACAACTGGGAATGGCACACCTTCGACACCATCAAGGGCGGCGACTACCTGGTTGACCAGGACGCCGCCGAGGTCATGGCCAAAGAGGCCATCGACGCGGTGCTGGACCTCGAAAAGATGGGCCTGCCGTTCAACCGCACGCCCGAGGGCCGCATCGACCAGCGCCGCTTCGGCGGCCACACCCGCGACCACGGCAAGGCTCCCGTCCGCCGGGCGTGCTATGCCGCTGACCGCACGGGCCACATGATCCTGCAGACGCTCTACCAAAACTGCGTCAAGCACAATGTTGAGTTCTACAACGAGTACTACGTCCTGGACCTCCTGACGGTCGAAGAAGACGCAGTCCGCGAGGACGGCACACCGTACAAGCAGAAGCGTGTTGCCGGCGTCGTGTCCTACGACCTCGCCTCCGGTGAACTGCACGTCTTCCAGGCCAAGTCAGTAGTATTCGCCTCCGGCGGCGCGGGCAAGGTCTTCAAGACCACCTCCAACGCCCACACCCTGACCGGCGACGGCATGGGCATCGCGTTCCGCCGCGGCATCCCCCTGGAAGACATGGAGTTCTTCCAGTTCCACCCGACAGGCCTTGCCGGCCTGGGTATCCTGCTTTCCGAGGCAGCCCGCGGTGAAGGTGCGATCCTCCGCAACTCCGAGGGTGAGCGCTTCATGGAGCGGTACGCCCCAACCATCAAGGACCTCGCACCGCGTGACATCGTGGCCCGCTCCATGGCCAACGAAGTCCGTGAAGGCCGCGGCTGCGGCCCGAACAAGGACTACGTCCTCCTGGACCTGACCCACCTGGAGCCGGCGCACATCGATGCGAAGCTCCCGGATATCACCGAGTTCGCCCGCACCTACCTGGGCGTGGAGCCGTACACGGAGCCCGTTCCGGTGTTCCCCACTGCGCACTACGCCATGGGCGGCATCCCCACGAACATCACCACCGAGGTCCTGCAGGACAACGACACCGTGGTGCCGGGCCTCTACGCCGCCGGTGAAGTGGCGTGCGTTTCTGTTCACGGCTCCAACCGGCTGGGCACCAACTCGCTGCTGGACATCAACGTGTTCGGAAAGCGCGCGGGCATCGCCGCCGCTGAATACGCGAAGACGGCCGACTTCGTGGACCTCCCGGAGGACCCCGAGGCGTACACCATCGAACTGCTGGACATTGCCCGCAACGGCACCGGCGACGAAAAGGTGGCCGTGATCCGCAAGGAACTCCAGGACACCATGGACGCCAACATGCAGGTGTTCCGCACCGCCGACACCCTGAACCAGGTCCTCAAGGACATCGAGTCCTTCGAGGCCCGCTACAAGAACATCAGCGTCCAGGACAAGGGCAAGCGGTTCAACCTGGACCTGCTCGAAGCCGTTGAACTCGGCTTCCTGCTGGAGCTGGCCAAGGTCATGACCGTGGCCGCCCTGCACCGTGAGGAATCCCGCGGCGGACACTTCCGCGAGGACTTCCCGGACCGCGACGACGAAAAATTCATGAAGCACTCCATGGCGTACAAGGACGACCACGCCCCGGCTGACGGCTCTGCAGAGGCAATCGC
>DATCVX010000752.1:0-8125 GCA_036566705.1 Arthrobacter sp.
CTGTAGCTGGGCGCAGGAACGCGCCTAGGTACGCCGAGCCCTCAGCCGGAAAAGGGCTGTCTTATCCGTAGACGCGGACCCAGTCGACCTGCATCTGCGAGGGCTTGGTGGCGGAGCCATCCGGGAACCAATCCAGCTGCAACGTCTGCTTCATGGCGACAGAGGGCTGGTGCGCCGGGTCCGTGTCAGTGAAGGTCCTTACTCCGTCGACGTATCCGGTGATGCCGGCCGGCGTCCACTCCACCGCGTAGTTGTGCCATTGTGTGCTATCGACGGGTGTCGCCGTTGTGGTCTGGAAGTCCGCTCCACCACAGGCGTAATGCAGAAAGAACCTCATCAGGGAGGTGACTGTGCTGCCCTCGGCATAATCGATCTCGGCACAGTTCGGGGCACTGTTGTTGTTCAGGATCAGGACCGGGTGGTATTTCGGGTCCCGTGCATTGGTTTTCATGCGCGTTTCCCAGCGACCAAACCTTTGTTCCGCGAACTTTGCCGACATGCCGCCAGTGGTGCCGGCTGCGTCTCCGCTAACGGTGGCCACGCCGTTGGCAACCGACCAGGCCTGGGGACTGCGCAGACCGTTGCCTGCATGCCCTGCACTGTTATAAACGCTCCATTTCGTCCGGTCCGGTGCGCCGGTGTAGGAGAATTCGTCGCCCGTCAGGACCGGGCCCCAACCGAAGGCGGTAGCTGCCTGCGCACCGTCCCCCGTCGTCGCGAGACTCTGGCTGGCTGGGGGCGCCACCGTCGCCGGGGCTGCGGCAGGGGCGGGAGCCGGCGCCGAGGTGGCGGCTGTCGCCGGGGTTGCCGCCCCCGAAGCCGGGGTCTGGCCGCTGCTCCAAGCCGTGGGCGCCGAAGATGCTGCTGCTGAGGACTCCGGGGCTGCGGCAGTTGGGGCGGGAGCGGCAGGTGCGGACGCGCCGTCGGCCGTGGATGGGGCAGGCGCCCCATCGGTGGTAGGGGCCAGACCGCATCCCGTCAGTGACAAAGCACCCATGGTCATTACGACGGCTATTTTCTTGAACAAGATACCTCCGGCTTAGGGCTGGCAGAAACGACTGATGCACCTGAGAGGATGACGAGTGCGGAAAGCATCCTTGGACCCCTTGGCAGGACCGGAGCTAGCAGGCGCCGAAGGGGCGCATCGGGGGTCCAGTGATCGGGCGCCCGGGCCCTGCATTGGGGCCAGCCGCCAACGTTACTAGATCGTGACCTTCGGTCGCAAAAAATGTGACATTGCTAAGCAACTGCTGATGATCGGATCCGCCCTGTTGCTGGCCGTTTACCTCGGCGCCTCTTTGGGCAGCTACTTTCATTGGATGGGTTCTAATCCTTTGCTTCCGGACCGGGAGGGCCGGAGGGTATTCGTTGCCATCGGGGACTCATTTACCGAGGGTGTGGGGGACCGGGACGAGCGGCTGCCCAACGGAGTGCGGGGCTGGGCTGACCGGGTAGCGGAGAAGCTGGCGAAAGCTGAGCCCGGCTGGAAGTACGCCAACCTCGCCATCCGGAGCAAACGGCTCCGGCACGTCATCAGTGAACAGCTCGAACCGGCGCTCGCCATGAGGCCGACGCTGGTCACGCTGTACGCCGGCGGGAACGACATTCTGGACCTGGGCACGGACATGGCTGCCCTGATGGAGGACTACGAAAACCTGGTGGCCAGCCTCGCCGGTACGGGGGCAACGGTGGTGCTGTTCACCGGGTTCGACGTCAAAGTGTCGGCCCTTCTCGAGCCGTTGAAGAAGCGGAACGCCGCCTACAACCAGCGAGTCCGCGAGATCGCCGCCAAGTACGGCGCCGTACTGGTGGACTACTGGTGCCTGGACGCTTTCCATGACCGGCGCATGTGGGATTCGGACCGGCTCCACATGTCCAAGGCCGGCCATAAGTACCTCGCCGGGCAGGTCCTGGACCAGCTGGGGATTCCACACAAAATCACGCCCAAGGACTGGGATCCGCCCGCCAGGCTCAGCCTGCGCGAATGGGAGAGGCGGCAGCGCCGCTGGGTGAACGACTGGGTGCTGCCGCTGTTCGGGCGGAAAATCAGGGGCGTGACGCTGGGCGATGCGCTCAGCCCGCGCTGGCCCCAGCCCGTGAAGGTGCCGCGGAAAGGCGGCTTGAAAAAGCTGGCGGAATCGCGGCGGGCCGAGGCTGGCGGCGCTTAGGTGTCCAGGAGGTTCTCGAAGCCTTCCGCGACGCTGGTGGCCTTGAATTCGATGATCTCGAACTCTGCCACGCCGTTGCTGAAGAACGGGTCCCGGGCCAACGACGCATCCAGGGTGGCGCGGTCGGCGCCGGACAGCAGGACGCCGCCCACCGCCGGAACCCTGCGTCCGGACGCGAGGAACACGCCGGCGTCGAACTCTTCCTTGAGCCAGGCCATATGCGCGGGGCGGTGGAAGTCAACAATGTCTTCGGGCACCTTGTAGGTCAACGACACAACAAACATGAACTTAGCCTACCGGGACGGGACCACCACGTCCGGTGCGTCACTTGAACGCTCAACCACGGCCTGCTCCTAGAATGAATCCATGACCGAACCGCGCTGGCTCAACGCCGATGAACGCCGTGCCTGGCTGGCCCTCCTGAGCATCAACACCATGCTTCCGGCAGCCCTGGACAACCAGCTGCACACCGCAGGCAAGGTGTCGCTGTTCGACTACAACGTCATGGCCATGCTCTCCGAGGCCGAGGGACGCTTCCTCCCCATGAGTGAACTCGCCGCCCGCACCAGTTCCTCGCTGTCGCGGCTGTCGCACGTGGTCACCAAGCTGGAGAAGCGCGGCTGGCTGGAGCGGAGGCCACACCCGGGTGACGCGCGCGTCACCACTGCACACCTGGCCGACGCCGGCATGGCCACTTTGGTGGCTCTCGCACCCGGGCACGTGGAGGCGGTGCGCGCGAAGTTCCTCGATGCCCTGACGGAACGGGATGTGGCGGACCTGGCGCGGATCGGCGAGAAAATCGTGGCCCGCCTCGACGACGACCACTGGATCCTGCGCGAAACCTGAGCCGGCGCCAGGCTCCCCCTGACCGCGTGCGGGAACAGCACTTGGTTGCTCCCAGCAACAGATGACACACTGGCGCTATGGATTTTTCGGCCCGGTACGTAGCCCTTGGTGACTCCTTCACGGAAGGCGTCGGGGACGACGACGCTGCCCGTCCCAACGGTGTCCGCGGCTGGGCGGACCGGGTGGCGGAGCAGCTGGGGGCAGCAGACCCGGGCTTCGGCTACGCCAACCTTGCCATCCGCGGCAGGAAGCTCCGCCAGATCATGGCCGAACAGGTGGATGCCGCCGTCGAACTTAAACCCACCCTGGTGACCGTCTACGCCGGAGCCAATGACATCCTCCGTCCCCGGATCGATATTGACGATCTGCTGGCCGAGTACGACGACGGGATCCGCAAACTGAGCGCCACCGGCGCCACGGTGGTCCTGTTCACCGGGTTCGACGCCCGCGGCTCCAAAGTCTTCAGCACCATGCGCGGACGCACAGCCATCTACAACGAGCTGGTCCGCGGGATCGCGGGGGACCACGGGGCGCTGCTGGTGGATTACTGGCGCTTCAATGAGTACTACGACTGGGGCATGTGGGCCCAGGACCGGATGCACATGTCAGCTGCCGGGCACGCGAACATGGCCAGGCGCGTCCTCGACGTGCTCGAGCACGACCACTCGATCGAGGTCCCTCCCATGACGCCGGTGCCTGAACTCGGCCGCGTGGATGCCCTCCGGGCCAACGCCCGCTGGGTCAGGGAATTCGCCGGGCCGTGGGTGGTCCGCCGCGTGACGGGCAAGTCCTCCGGCGACGGCCTGGCGCCGAAATACGCCCAGCTCACGCGCCTATAGCCGTAATCCCCTGGCCCCGAAACCCGGGGGTCGCCAGCAGTGTCCCGTCCGCGCTGACTGCGAGGACGTCCACGTCCCAGCCGTCCGTGGCCTGGTCAAGCATGGGCCTTCCGCCGGCAATGATGGCGGTCGCCAGAACGTCTGCGGTCACGATGTCGGCAGCCGCAACCGATACCTGCACAAAAGCCGGGGCCGCACCTGCCGGGGACCAGATGTGGTCTCCCCGCTCTGCCGAACCGGACGTGGCCAAGGCGGGGCGCCGCCGTCGTCCATTGCCCAGCGGATAGCCGGCCATCAGGATTTGGCGGTCCGCCGGATCCACAATCCCGGCCCGCCACGGCTGCCTGCTGCCGGGAACCGGGGAGCCGCTGACCAGCACGTCGCCGCCCGCGTTCAGGCACCAGTCCTCCCGCCCCAGCGCCAGCAGCAAGGTCCCCGCCTCCCGAATGGCGTGCCCCTTGATCAGCCCCGAAAGATCCAGCACGCCATCGGCCCGTTCCGGCGTAAACGCCCCTTCTGTTCGGAGCCGCCATTCCAGCGCCTCGGCATACCGCTCGCGCATCGCGTCCGAGGCGCCGCGCAGGGTGATTTCGCCCCGGACCAGGCGGCTCGCCTCCGAATCCGGCCGGTACAGGCTGAAGGTTTGGTCCAGTTCCCGGAAGAGACGTTCGACGACGGCGGCGGCGGCCGCCAGCTCGTCCTCCGCCGTGTGCCCTTCCGCAGTGTGCCCCTTTGCAGCGGGTCCGGCCGGCATGGTCAGGCTGATGACGGTGCCCATGCAGTTGAAGGTCCTGGCCTTGAGGGTTGTCCGGTGGTGCAGAGGAACTGGGTCAGAGGTTCGCGGCATCGAGGGCTGCCTGGAGGGACGTGAGGTAGGCGTTGCTGGTTATCGTGGCGCCGCTGATGGTCTGGACATCTGCGGACTGGGCCGCGAGCACTTCACTCCGCAGCATCGGGGCGGCACGGTTGCTGATCTGGATGGACTTGCGGTCGTCATCGGTGAGCTGCAGCGCCGTTACATCGGTTACTTTGCCGGCGCTGACGGTGATCTGCACCTGGACGGCGCCGAACCGGGTCTGGACTACGGCACCCTTGTACGTGGCAGACCCGGCCGCGCCGGATGACCCTGAAGACCCGGACGCTCCGGCACCCGATGAGGACCCGGCGGCGCCGGTTTCCGAAGAACCGGAGCCGGCTGCCCCCGTAGCCCCGGTGCCTGTTGTCCCTGCGGATGCCGCGACCGCACTGCTGGTTTCGACTACCTGGGCGCCGGCCTGCCAGCCGGCCAGGAGGATGCCCGCCGAAGCCAGGGCCGCTGAAACTGCTCCTCGTGCTTTCACCAGTCAAACCTTTCGTGATGGATCTGCTCGGGCCGGGCCCCGGCAGTCCGGGCCTCGGCGATGACGTTGCCGGCCCACCGGGATGGGCCACAGATAAAGACGTCTGCGTCCACGATGTCCGGTGCGTACGCGGCCAGGTTGTATCCGCTCTGGATTGCGTCTGCGGGCAACCAGCTGCGGGAGTCCCAGCGGGCGCGGTGGCCGATGAGGTGGAAGAGGCGAACGCCGCGGCGGCGGCAGATCTCCAGGAGCTCGTCGCTGAGGTACAACTCCTGCTCCGTGCTCCCGCGGAGCAGGACCGTAGCGTCACCGTGGGCAAACGGGGTCGTTTCCAGCAGCGCACGCAGGGGGGTGATCCCGATGCCGGCGCCGATCAACACCACTTTGTCGCGGCTGCGTGCAGCCGTGCCGAACAACCCGTACGGCCCTTCCACGGCCACTTTTGTTCCCGGCCGGAGACGGGCAAGCTGGGCCGAACCCCGGCCGAGGTTGCGGACCGTGATGCGGAGCGTGCCCGCACCGTCCGGCCCTGCTGCGAGCGGCTCGGCGGAGAGACTGAACGGGTGCGAGTGCCACCACAGCCCGCGGCCCAGGAACCGCCAGACGAAGAACCTGCCCCCGTTCCCGGTCAGCCGGTGGAGCTGAAGCCCGGTCATTTCGATGTTCACAACGCCTGGTGCAATTCTCTCCACCCGGCTCACCGTCAGCCGGTGCCGCGAGGTGGCGGCCAGCGGCTGGACAAACCGGAAATACAGCAGTGCGGCGCCTGTGACAGTGCAGATGGACAGCCAGTACCAGCGCTGCCACGTGCCCTCGGCGAAGAGGCCGCCAACACTGAACTGGTGCGGGATCGACGTGCCCACGGCAACGTAGGTCAGAAGGTGAACGGCGTACCAGAACTCGTAGGGGAAGCGGCGGCGGACCGCCACCAGTGAAGTCACCACCACGGCGATGAACAGCCCCAGCGACACGAACGCGAGCCACATGTCGGGCACGAGCACCCAGAGGGCAACTGACTCGCTGATGGGGTCCAGGCCCTCTGCCATCCCGTAACCCACGGCTATCAGGAGCCCGTGCGCCAGGAGCAGGTACAGGGACGGCTTGCCGAGCATCCGGTGGAACTCCAGGGCGCGGTCGTGGCCGATCGTCCGGTCGATGGGCGGAATGCGGGCCGCAAGGAGCAGCATCAGCAGGACCAGGTCCATGCCCACCAGGCCGGCAACGATCCCGGCCGCAGTCACAGCGGCGGAGGGTGAACTGATTCCGGCAGCGCCGCCGTCGGCCAGCCAAAGCGCGACGGCGGCAGCCACCGACGCCCAGGCAGCGACCGTCAGGAGGTCGGTCCGGAGCATGCGCCGCCGGTGCTGGACAGCGAAGCGGCCAGATCCGACGCGCTCCCCGGAACCCGCCTGCGGCCCGGGGCCATCAGGACTCTTGTGCGCCGGAGGAGCCGGCAGAAGGTGAGTGTTCATGATTCAAAGATGCGGGCGGAAGCTTTCATTCAGCTGTGAAATTACCCGCCCGGAAGCAATGAATTGGACCATCCGCAGCGCCGGCGCCCATACACCATCTGCGGCCGGATTGGTCTTTAATTGCCTGAACTCGTAGACTTGGTAGGCGCTAAGTGCGCGGAGCGTGCGCAATTGCTCCGGTGGCCCGGTAATTTTCTCCAGGGTAGCCGGTAGTTAGGGGCTCAAGTTGCGCGACTAACCGTTCACCCTCATCACCTTTGGGTCGCACTTAGACGCATGATCCTGCAGCAGATATGCGGATCATTACATTCAATTCTTGAGGAGAAGTCATGGCAGCACACTGCCAAGTGACCGGGGCCGAGCCGGGCTTTGGGCACAGCATTTCGCACTCGCACCGTCGCAACAAGCGCCGGTTCGATCCGAACATCCAGAAGAAGCGCTACTGGGTTCCGTCCCTGCGCCGTAACGTCACGCTGCAGGTTTCTGCACGTGGCATCAAGACCATCGACGTACGCGGCATCGACGTAGTCGTCGCCGCCATCCTTGCTCGGGGAGTGAAGCTCTAATGGCTAAGGACAAGGACGTACGTCCGATCATCAAGCTCAAGTCGACCGCGGGAACGGGTTACACCTACGTAACCCGCAAGAACCGTCGTAACGATCCGGACCGCATGGTTCTGAAGAAGTACGACCCCAAGATCCGCCAGCACGTCGAATTCCGAGAGGAGCGCTAAACCATGGCTAAGAAGTCCAAGATTGCTCGCAACGAGCAGCGCAAGGTCATCGTTGAGCGTTACGCTGCCAAGCGCCTCGAACTGAAGAAGACCCTGGTTGACGCAAACGCAACCGACGAAGCACGCGAAGCTGCACGCCTCGGCCTGCAGAAGCTGCCCCGCAACGCCTCCCCGATCCGTCTGCGTAACCGCGACATCATCGACGGCCGTCCGCGCGGTACCTTCCAGAAGTTCGGTATCTCCCGTGTTCGCTTCCGCGACATGGCTCACCGCGGTGAGCTCCCGGGCATCACCAAGTCTTCCTGGTAATCCAGCACCGCTGATTCCAGCTGCTTGAGAAGGGCCGGCAACCGTTTGGTTGCCGGCCCTTCTGCTTTTAAGGCCACAGGGGATCCGTCTCGTCCGGGGATCGAGCCTGTCCGGTGATCGAGCCAGTCGAGATCCGGCCCGGCTGGCCAACTGTGGTGCAGCACATGGAAGCGAAGCACGACGGCGGCACCCGGCTTCAGCCCGGCACTGTGCGTATGAGCCCGGAACGGCGGGGTTTTGGGCCGCCTGAAGAATGGATTTGCGGTGGGGGTTCAGTGGGTGTATTGTTTTCTAAGTCGCCGCGAGGGAGACAGCGAAGAGCTGGTTACCGCGGGCGGCCAAACCCCCAAATTCAAGACCAAATTCTGGTAGCTCATAAGAGCGCCTCAATTCGGTGGGGACGCGTTTCCTGCCGATG
>DATCVX010000753.1:0-3252 GCA_036566705.1 Arthrobacter sp.
GTGCGCTTCCTGCACTGTGCGCGCTGCTGCACTGTGCCTCCGGCGCAATATCCTGCTTCCAGAAGGGCTCCCGGTGTCCAACCCAGGCGAAACCAGCTCCAAACGTCCCCTCCGCGTCGCCATTGTGGGCGCCGGACCGGCGGGGGTTTACGCCGCGGACATCCTCACCAAGTCCAACGAGGTCAAGGGCGGCGACTTCGAAGTCAGCATCGACCTGTTCGAGGCCTACCCGGCCCCGTATGGCCTGATCCGGTACGGCGTGGCCCCGGACCACCCCCGCATCAAGGGCATCGTCAACGCCCTGCACAAGGTCCTGGACCGCGGCGATATCCGCTTCCTGGGGAACGTCACCTACGGCCGGGACCTGACGCTGCACGACTTCCGTGCCTTCTATGACGCCGTGATCTTCTCCACGGGCGCCATCAAGGACGCCCAGCTGGACATCCCCGGCATCGACCTCGAGGGCTCGTACGGCGGCGCGGACTTCGTCTCCTGGTACGACGGCCACCCGGACGTTCCGCGCGAATGGCCGCTGGACGCCAAGGAAATCGCCGTCATCGGCAACGGCAACGTGGCGCTCGACGTCGCCCGGATGCTGGTCAAGCATGCCGATGAACTGCTCACCACCGAAATTCCGGACAACGTCTACCAGGGCCTGAAAAACTCCCCGGTCACCGACGTCCATGTATTCGGCCGCCGCGGCCCCGCCCAGGTGAAGTTCACCCCGCTGGAACTGCGCGAACTGAGCCACATGAAGGACGTGGACATCGTCCTGTACCCCGAGGACTTCGAATTCGACGAAGCCTCCGACGACGCGATCCGCAGCAACAACCAGATCAAAACCATGGTGAACACCCTCACCAACTGGCTCGTGGAGGAGCACGCCGAAGCGGAAGAGCCCTCCTCCCGCCGGCTGCACCTGCACTTCCTGCACAGCCCCGTGGAGATCTACGAGGACGCCGACAACGGCGGGGCCGGGAAGGTGGCCGGCATCAAGTTCGAGCGGATGCAGCTGGACGGCACCGGAAACGTCAAGGGCACCGGCGAGATGGTGGACTACCCCGTCCAGGCTGTCTACCGCGCCATCGGCTACCACGGCTCGGCGCTGGACGAACTCGAGTACGACGCCAGGCGCGGCGTGGTCCCCAACGAGGGCGGCCGCGTCCTGGACGCCGAAGGCAACCCGGTCCCGGGCATCTACACCACCGGCTGGATCAAGCGCGGCCCCGTCGGCCTGATCGGGCACACCAAGGGCGACGCCCTGGAGACCATCGGCTTCCTGCTCGAGGACCGCCTCACCCTTCCCCCGGCGCAGAACCCGGACCCGCAGGCGATTATCCACCTGCTGGAAGCGCGCGGCATCGAATACACCACGTGGGAAGGCTGGAACAAGCTCGACGCCCACGAAGCAGCCCTGGGCGCGGCGTGGACAGGCACTGACGGAACCAACGGCGTCGTCCGTGAACGCATCAAGGTGGTTCCGCGCGAGGAAATGATCAGCATCTCCCGCGACTGACGCGCAACTCCAGCGCTCCCCGCCCGCCGGCCCTAGGCGGGCTGGCAGAAGCGGGGCTACACTTGGGGCCACACCAAGGCTGTCGGCAATGCGCCGCGCCTGCAGGCTGAGCGCAAGCGGGAGTTCGATGAGGAACCTGATCCACCCGGCGGCTCCCGGTAGCGACTCCGAGGGGCTCATCCAGCGCAGTGCCCTGGCGGGACATGAACGGCTCGACGGCGTGATCCGCCTCGCGGGCCCCGGTGCCGACTTCCCCGGCGCCGGCTTCCCGGGCGCAGAGGAAATCCCCGGCCTGCGCAAGCTGATCCGCGAGTCCTGGCAGCGTTCTGCCCGGCTCAAAGCCAACCCGGACAACCCCGAAGCGCCGCTGGCCCTGGACACGGACGAACTCGAGGAATACCGCCGCCAGCACCCGCTCGCCAGCATCATGCCTGTGATCCACAAGCTCCTGGTCCAGCCCAGCCACGACAGCGGACTCCTGGTGGCCGTGGGCGACGAGGTGGGCCGGCTGCTCTGGGTGGAAGGCGACCCGGCCCTGCAGCGCCGCGCGGAAGGCATGATGTTCGTGCCCGGCGCGGACTGGTCAGAGGCCACCGTGGGCACCAGCGCACCCGGAACTGCCCTGGCATTGGGCCGCGGCATCCAGATTTCGGGAGCCGAACACTACCAGCGGTCGGTGCACCCCTGGAGCTGCACCGCGGTGCCGTTCCACGATCCGGATTCCGGCGCGCTGCTGGGCGTTGTGGACATTACGGGCAAGGCAACAGCGGTGGCGCCCCACACGCTGTCCCTCGTCGAAGCCACGGTGGCTGCCGCGCAGGCGCAGTTGCGCGTCGAACGGCTCCAGCTGGCGGCAACCCTGGCCAGCAGGCCGGCCCGACGGCGGAGCAGCAGTTCCGCGGCCAGGGCAGGTTCGGCGCGGGCCGGGGGAGTGGGCGGCGCGAAGGAAGGCAGCCTGTACCGCAACAGCCTGCAGATCCTGGGCCGCGACCAGGCCTTGCTCAGCATCGAAGGAAAAACCGTGGCGCTGTCCGCCCGGCACAGCGAAATCCTCGCGCTGCTCAGCACCCACCCGGACGGGCTGAACGCCGAGGAGCTCAGCGTCCTGCTCTACCCGGGCGACGGCTCCACCATGACCCTGCGCGCCGAGATGGTCCGGCTGCGCAAAATCCTGCAGCAGCTCAACCCTGCCGCTGTCCCCGAATCCCGGCCGTACAAGCTCAGCATGGACCTGGTCCCGGACAGCGGACAGGTGCTCAGCTGCCTGCAGCGTGGCGCGCACCGCATTGCCCTGGAAATCTACCGCGGCGCCGTGCTGCCGAGGTCCGAAGCGCCGGGCATCATCGACCTCCGAGACAGGGTCTCCTCGCTAATGCGCGAAGCGGTGCTTACCGACGGCAGCGCCGAGACGCTGCTCAAGTACGCGGCCCTGCCCGAGGCGAGGGACGACGTCGACGTCCGGACTGCCGCGCTCAAGCTGCTGCCGCCGCGCTCGCCCAAGCGCGCCGCCGTCGTCGCCGACCTTGAACGGCTGGAAGCCGAACTCAGCGCCTAAACGCCTTTGCAACCCTTGCTGTGAGCTGGCTCACGGCCGCGCAACCTGACTGCAACCTCCACACTCCTACGCTGAAACCAACGGCGGCCCCAGCATCAAGGCCCGCCCCATGCACAGCAAAGGAGCTAGCAATGACTGTTTACGCACAGCCCGGTACCGACGGTTCGAAGGTCACGTTCAA
>DATCVX010000754.1:0-4300 GCA_036566705.1 Arthrobacter sp.
GGATTGGTGGCGACGCCGTCCACCACGTCGACGCCGTCGATGCTCCGCTTTCCGGCCCAGCGGGAGCGCTTGTAGTAGGCCCTGTCACGGACCCAGCGGCCGGTGGCCGAGATGCCCTGCAGCGTGCCGGTGCCGCTGGCCAGGAGTTCCTCGATGGCCTGCAGCGCGTGCGACCCCAGGCTCTGGAAACCGATCTGCACGCTCCGTCCCGACGCCTCGGCCGCCTCGCACAGGGTGTTGAAGTCCGCAAGGGACGCCACCGGTGGCTTCTCCAGATACAGGTCAGCGTTGGTGGTGAGGGCGGCGAGCCCGAGCGGGGCGTGGGTCTGTATGGGCGTGGCCACAATGATCAGTTCAAGGTCAGGGGTTGCCTCCAGGAGTTCGGCAAGCCCGGGAAAAACAGCGGCCGTGTCCGGCACGGATCCCGGTGCAGGCGGCTTCGGGTCAGCCACGGCAACGAGTTCGACGACGCCGGCAGCCTGGAGGTGCTCAAGGTTGCGCAGGTGGTGTGTGCCAAAGCCGTGGACGCCTACCAGCGCCACGCGCGCCGGGCCGGTTTGCTTCGGCTGTGGTGCCGGGGCGGATGCCGCCGCCGGGACTTCGGACTGCGCAGGATCTTGGGTATGGACCGAATTCCCGGCATGGGTGGGATCTGGGATCTCAGCCAGGCCGTCGGCCTGGACCCGATCAGCGTTCCGGGACTGTGACTCGGCGTCGGTGCCGGCTGGCGTTCCCAATGGATCTCCGTTTCTGCCCGCAGGCACAACTGCTTGGCCCCGGCGGCGGCGTCGTGACGGCGGCGGAGCGGTCGATGCGGCGTTCCCGCCATACAGGCGCTGGCTGGCGGAGACGGGGCTGTTTCACCCTGGGCGCTCGCAGGCTGTTAACCCAGCAAGCGCTTTCCAATAACCAGTGTGGAGTACGACTGGGTGCAGAGTCCAGCTATGTAACGATTCAAAATTGGGCTTGACCTGCCGCCGTGAGAGGTCTAGATTTTCGAGAAACCGATTACTCACGTGACGCCGGCCACTCATGGAAGCGTTTCTGCAACGATGGAGAACTGAAGGGAGCTTTGCCATGCTGGCTGGAAATTTCAGTGCACGGGCCTACTCGTTCTTTGACACCCTGCTGTGGATCGCCTGCCTCAACCTGCTGTGGATCCTCTTCACCCTGCTGGGCCTAGGCGTTTTGGGCGCTGGTCCGGCAACGGCCGCTGCGCAGATCCTGGTCCGGCGCAGGGCGCGCGGAGAAGCTGCCCCGCTGCTCAGGTCCTTTACCCGTGAATACTTCGCGAACTTTGTCCGGGCCAACGCGCTGGCGTTGCCGGTTATGGCGGTGGCCGCAGCCCTGGCCCTGAACTGGAACTACTCGTCAGGCGCGGGCGACCTGATGTCCCAGCTGATCGCGGCCGGCACGTTTGTGGCCGCCATTTTCCTGGCCGGGGCGGTCTGCTACCTCTTCCCGATGTATGCCCGCTACGAACTGCCGCTGGGCCAGTACCTGATGACCAGTTCCCGTTTCGCCATCCGCCATCTGGCGGGCACGGTCATCCTGCTGTTCGTCACGGCCGCAGCCGTCTACGCAAGCCGCGCACTGCCCGGACTCATCCCGTTCTTCAGCATCGGCGCCTGGCTGTACGTGACCGGATGGCTGTGCGACCGGTTCTTTACCGCCAACGACGAGTCCGTGGCGGCCGTGGCCGCGCTCCAGGAAGCTGACATGCCCGACGGCGGCAGCACCGGCGTCGCCCGTCCGGCCGGCGCCGCAGCCGCCCGCCCCGCCCGGCAGGGGGCACCTGTTGGGTGAGCTCTTCGACGGCCGGCTCCTCTATGGCGCGGCCGTCTACCCCGAGGTCCTGGACGCCGCCACTTTCGAATCCGACGCCGCCCACATGCGCCGGCTGGGCATGAACACGGCCAGGCTGGGCGAGTTCATGTGGTCCGCCCTGGAGCCGGACGACGGCGGGATCCGCCTGGATGTCCTGGACCGCGCCCTCGATGTGCTCGGCGCCAACGGGCTCAACGCCATCGTCTGCACGCCCACCGCCACGCCGCCGGTCTGGCTCACTCATGGCCATCCGGAACGCCTGCACCACACGGCCGACGGCGTTGCGCTGGGTCACGGCTCCCGGCAGCACATCTGCACAAACAACCCCGTTTTCCGTGACCGCGCCGCACGGATCACCCGGGCCATCGCTGCCGCCGTCGGGAATGACCGCAGGGTGCTGGCCTGGCAGCTCGACAACGAGTTCAAGTCCCATGTGGGCGGCTGCCACTGCGCCACCTGCCGTGATCTGTGGGCCGGCTGGCTGGCCGAGCGATACCAGCAGGTTGGGCTGCTCAACGAGGCCTGGCATTCCGCGGTCTGGAGTGAAACGTATCAAAACTTTGCCCAGGTGCCGCTTCCCGGCCCCACGCCCTTCCTGCACAACACGTCGCTGGTCAATGATTTCAGGCTGTTCAGCCAGGAGTTCATCAACCGGTTTGCCCGGGAACAGGCGGACATCATCCGCGCCCACAGCAACCTTCCGGTGACGCACAACAGCGGCTTCGGCTTCGACCTGGACAACGCTGCACTCTTCGCGGACCTGGACTTCTCCAGCTTTGACACCTACCCGTCGGCCAGCAACCATTCCGCATTCCTTATGAACCTGGACTACTTCCCGCGGCTGGCAAAGACCCTGCGGACGGTCCTGATGGAAACCAGTCCCAGCCACGGCGGATCGGTGCAGCACTACGGCGTGCCGCACCCGCACGGGTTCGTCGAAGCCGAGGCCTTCGCCAACTACGCCTCAGGATCCGCCGGATTCCTGTTCTGGCACTTCCGCCAGCACCGCGGCGGCAGCGAACAGGCGCACGGTTCGGTGCTCAGCGCCTGGGGCCAGCCCACGATCGGCTACTCCGCCGCCGACGCAATCGGCCGGCTGCTCCCTGCCGTGAAGCCGCTGCTGGAGCACAGCAGTCCCGCCCAGCCCGCCGTCGCGGTGCACTACTCGGACCACGCGAAGGCATTCCTGGCAACAGAATCGGGCGGCGGCGCCGGCTACCGGAGCCTGGTCTCGGCATTCCATGCGGGACTGGTCCGGGCCGGCATCCAGCGGTCCCTGCTTCCGGTGGAGGCCTCCCTCGCCGGATACCGGGTCCTGTTCACCCCGTTCGTTCACCACCTGTCCGTGCAGGACCGGGAGCGGATCCTCCACTGGGTGCACGACGGCGGCACCTGGGTGTGCGGGCCCGGCACCGGAGACCGCACGGAGCACCACACCTGGCACGCGGACTCCGCCCTCGGAGGTCTCGAGTCCGCCGCCGGCGTCGAGTCCGTCTTCCAGTTCCCGGCCACCGGCTCGGGTTCCCGGGGCTCCATCCTCGGGCACGACGTCGTCCTCTCCCGGATGAGCACCTTCTTCCGGCTGCCGGAGACCGATCTGCCTGGCGCGGCCACTGCGCTCGGAACCGTCACCGCCGGCCCGGCCGAAGGCCTTGAATTCGCCACCGAACGACGGATCGGCGCCGGCCGGATGATCCTGCTCGGCTCCTATCCAGGCACCGGCCCCGGGACTGGCCCGGGCACAGGCGCGGACGACGACGGCGCGGCGTTGGCTGCCGTCGTCGAATACGCCTGCGCCGGGGTGCTGCCGCCGGTCCGCACCGCGGGCGGCTCCGTGGCCGAATATCCGCGCTGGCGCAACGGCAGGCTGCAGCACTGGCTGGTCAACATGGGCCGGGAACCGGGCGCGTTTACGTTGCTGCGGCCCGCCCGCAGGCTGCTGGGCAAGCAGGCCGTCCGCGCCAAAGGCGGCAGCCATCCCGGCCATCCCGCCGTCACACTTCCCGCGGGCATCCACACCCTGGGCGCCTACGACTACTTGGTCCTGGAAGACATCAAAGAGGAGCACGCGCTGTGAAATGGCTTGAGCAGGCACCACGAGTGGACACCGCTGTGTCCTTCGGCAGGCCGTGGGCGCACGGCGACCTGGACGCTGTGGGGGTCCCAGGCATCAGGCTCGCTGATGCTGCGCTGGCCCATGAGGCCAGGCCGCTGGCCTATTGGCCGGACGGCACCGTTAAATGGACCGCCCATGCTGTGGTGGTTCCGGCGGGCACGGACGCCGCGGCGTTGGAACCGCAGCTTGCCCCGGACGTGGCACCGGCCGCTTCGCCGGCACCTGCACCCGCGAAGCCGTCCCGGCTGTTGGCGGCCTCCGACGGCCGGACCATCCGCGTGGACACCGGAGCCTTTACGGTGGCCATCCCCGCTGGAAGCCGGACGGCGGGGGCGGCGCTCACCGGCCCGTTTACTT
>DATCVX010000755.1:0-2099 GCA_036566705.1 Arthrobacter sp.
CCGGCCGTCCCGCCGTCGTTGTGCCAGAGGCAGCGTGTTCTACCCGAGCGCTGAACTCAACCAAAGGACACCCCTTGACCCAACGCACCATCGTGATCACCGGCGCCAGCGACGGCATCGGCGCAGCAGCCGCGCGGACGCTGGCCGAAGCAGGGGACCGGGTGGTCGTCGTCGGCCGTTCCGAGGAAAAGACGCAGGCCATCGCGAAGGAGCTGAACGCCGACTACTTCGTCTGCGACTTCGCCGAACTGGCCCAGGTCCGCACCCTCGCCGCGCAGCTGCGGGACGACTACGACCGGATCGACGTCCTGGCCAACAACGCCGGCGGCATCATGGGCAAGCACCAGCTCACCGTGGACGGCAACGAATCCACCTTCCAGATCAACCACCTGGCCCCGTTCCTGCTCACCACCGGGCTGATGGACGTCCTCACCGCCAGCAACGCCAAGGTCATCAACACCGCCAGCGGCGCCAACAGCTTCGGCAAACTGGACCTCTTCGACCTCAACGCCCAGCACAGCTACTCCACGCACCGCGCCTACGGCACCGCCAAGCTCGCCAACATCCTCTTCACATCCGAGCTGCACCGGCGCTTCGGCGAGCAGGGGATCACGACGGCGGCATTCCACCCGGGCGTGGTCCGCACCAACTTCGCGGCGGACTCCACCAGCCCCTGGCGGCACGCCTACAAGACCCTGGCCAACCGCTTTATGCTCAGCCCGGACCAGGGCGCTGACACGCTGCTCTGGCTCATCAACGGCACCGCCGGCACCGACTGGGTTTCCGGCGCCTACTACTACAAGCGCGCCCTCGCCAAGGCCAACGCGCAGGCGTACGACGCCGGGCTGGCGCAGGGTCTGTGGGAGGCCAGCGAAGAGCTCGTGGCCGGCTGAGTCTCCAGCAGGTGGCGGGTCACGCTGGGTAACAAGCGTGCAATATGAACAAGTTGGCATGATTTTAACGAGCGAAATTCGATGATTGTGCTAATTTCTCTGTGTTGACGTGCATATCTTCGTGACCCCGGGACGGGACAGGGGAGTGCGCCCATTTGCCGCACACCTGCTGACCGCCCACCTGGAGACGCCCGTGGAATCCCCCTCACCCCTGACCCTCGACGCGACGCCCGCCGGGCCTGCGCCGGCCCAACCAGGGCTCCGGAGATCCATGGGCTCCCGGCACCTGGTGATGATCGCGATGGGCGGCGTCATCGGATCCGGCCTGTTCCTCAGCTCGGGCTACACCATTTCCCAGGCCGGTCCGCTGGGCGCGGTGCTCGCCTACCTGGTGGGCGCCTTTGTGGTGTACCTGGTCATGGCATGCCTGGGTGAGCTGGCCATCGCCTATCCGGTTTCCGGCGCGTTCCACATCTATGCCGCCCGCTCCATCGGGCCGGCCACAGGCTTCGCCACCGCCTGGCTGTACTGGCTCTGCTGGGCGGTTGCCATCGGCTCCGAGTTCACCGCGTCCGGGCTGCTGATGCAGCGCTGGTTCCCGGACGTTGACGTGTGGGTCTGGTGCCTGGTTTTCGCTGCCGTGCTCTTCGGCTTCAACGCTGTGTCCGCCAAGTTCTTCGGCGAGTCCGAATTCTGGTTCGCCATCATCAAGGTGGGCGCCATCATCGGCCTGATCATCCTCGGCGGCGCGGCGCTGTTCGGCTTCCGGCCGCTCAGCGACGGCGGCAGCCACCCGTTTCTCTTCGAGAACTTCAACACGGCCGGCGGGCTCTTCCCCAACGGCTTCACCGGCGTCCTGGTCACCGTACTCGCCGTCTTCTACGCCTTCTCCGGTTCGGAACTGATCGGCGTCGCGGCAGGCGAAACCAAGGACCCCGCCACGGCCATCCCCAAAGCCATGCGCACCACGGTGGTCCGGCTGCTGATCTTCTTCGTCGGCGCCATCGCCGTCATCGCCGCCACCATCCCGTATACCGAGGTGGGGCTGGACGAGAGCCCGTTCGTCACGGTCTTCTCCGCCGTCGGGATCCCGTTCGCCGCCGACATCATGAACTTTGTCATCATCACGGCCCTGCTCTCCGCCGGCAACAGCGGCCTCTTCTCCTGCGCCAGGATGCTCTACTCCCTGGCCGACGAAGGCCACGC
>DATCVX010000756.1:0-3680 GCA_036566705.1 Arthrobacter sp.
CCTTCGTTCCAGCCGGCCACGTCCGGCGGTGACTTCTATATCGGCGCCAAGCGGATCAACACGTTTGATACCGGCGGCGCACCGGGCGACGACAGGCAGGGAACCATGACGTCGCCGTCGTTCACGCTTTCCCGGGACTTCATGAGCATGCTGGTAGGCGGAGGACACCGGGCCGCAGGCTCCGGCCAGCAACTGGAGGTCCAGCTCCTGGTGGATGGCAACGTGGTGCGCAGCCTGGCCGGGGACGACGCCGGCGCCCTGAACTGGAAGGGCTGGGACGTTTCCGAGTTCGCCGGACAGGAGGCACAGCTGCGGATCGTGGACCAGGCAACCGGCGGTTGGGGCCACCTGACGCTGGACCACGTGATGCTCACCGACCAGGCAGCAGTGCCGCGGTCGGACGAGACCACCGTGAACCTGGTGGTGGATGGACAGGTGGTCCGGACCGCCACCGGCGCGAACAGTGAGGTCCTGGACTGGGCGTCCTGGAACGTTGCCGAATTCAAGGGACGGCAGGCCAGCATCCGGGTGGTGGACAACAACCGTTTCGGCTGGGGCCACATCCTGGCAGATGAGTTCGTGGCATCCGGGCAGGCGGCCACACCGCGGATCCAGACCTACGACTGGCTGGACTACGGCCGGGACTACTATGCCTCCGTCTCCTTCGCCAACATGCCGCAGGACAAACGCGTGATGCTGGGCTGGATGAACAACTGGGACTACGCGCAGGCCATCCCCACCTCGCCGTGGCGCAGCGCCATGTCGCTGCCCCGGGAGGTAGCGCTGACCCAGACTCCGGCAGGACCGCGACTCACCCAGAAGGCTGTCAAGCAGGTGGATGACCTTGCCGCCAAGCCCAGCTACGCCGAGAACCGCGCCCGGGACATAGCGCCGGGCACCACTGCGCTGCCTGCGGCCGCCTGGGGCCAGGTCCAGCGGATCGACGTCACGCTCGCGCCGGGCACTGCGTCACGGGCTGGAATCACTGTGCTGGGGAACGGCAGCGCCGCCACGGTGATCGGCTACGACCGGACCACGGGCGAGGTGTACGTGGACCGGCAGAACTCAGGTGACACCGGCTTCCATCCGCTGTTCACCTCGGTGGACTCGGCGCCCGTCACCCTGGACGCTGACGGCACGGTAACCCTGCGGGTGTACCTCGACAGGTCCTCCGTGGAGGTCTTCACCCAGGGCGGGCAGCGGACCATTACTGACCAGGTGTTCCCTGAAGCGGGGGCCGGCCAGGTGGCGCTCTTTGCCGACGGCGGCACGGCGCAGCTGAAGTCGGTCACCGTCACGCCGTTGGCTCAGTCCATGTTCAGCACGCTGGTGAAGCCGGTTAAGAAGTAGGCTGATCCGTCCCATAGCTACCCGTGCGGTGGTCTCGGTGCCCGGTCCCGGGCTCGTCCGCGAATCCCTGCCTTGAAGGTTAGGAATCGCGGACAAGCCTGGGATTGGTGCCCGCGCAGGTTGCCCGTAGCGGTGGCCTGAGGACCGGCTGGTTAGTGGACCGGCTGGAGCCAGGTCAGTACGGAGCCGTCTTCTTCGATCAGGTCCGCGAGCTCGCCGTTGAACCGTGCGCCATAATCGGCGCTGATGTGCTCCTGGAAGGCGGCGTCGTCCTCATAGACCTCGAACACGAAGTACTCACGGGGATTCGCTTCCCGGGTGTAGGGCAGGAACAACTGGTTCCCGGGTTCCTGCCGGACTTCGTTGGTCAACTGGCGCATCATCTCCGCCACCCGGCCTTCGCTGCCTGGCTTGACGGTGAATTCGGCGTAGAGCGTTTTGGTCATGGTTGTCCCCTCTGGATTTGTTTGGATCTGCGTTGGTAGGTCTGCTGGTGGTTGGGTCTGCTGGATTGAGTTACCGGGTTCAGCCCGCGGGCGGCGGGAGCTCCCCGGAGCCGCGCTGGATGAGCTCGGACGGGACCACGTAAGTCTGCGGCGGCTGGCTGTCGCCGTCTATGCGTGCAAGCAGCCGCTCAGCGGCGAGCTTGCCGATCCGCTCCGGGTGCTGGGCGATGACAGTGATACCGGGGTCCATCATGTCGGCCAGGGTGAAGTCGTCAAAGCCCACAAGTGCCACCCGGCGGCTGGCGCCCAGTTCCTTCAGTGCGCGCATTACGCCGAACGTGATGAGGTTCTGGCTGGAGAAGATCGCCGTCGGCGGGTTCTCCCCCGTGAGAATCTCCAAGGCTGCCAGCCGGGCTGATTCCTCGTCGTGGAGTCCTTCGCGGACCGGCACGCCGGCGGTCGACTGCCCTGCCCGGCCCAGTTCCTCGATGAAGCCACGGCGCCGTTCCCGGGCGGTCTGGATGTCCGGCCGGTCGCCCAGGTAGGCCAGCTTCGTGTGCCCGTGGGCCATCAGGTGGGCAGCCGCGCGGGCCGCGCCGACGGCGTTGTCCGTCACCACGGCGTCGGCATCGATGCCCACCGGCTCGCGGTCAATGAAGACCATGGGCAGGTCCCGGGAATGCTCCGGTATGACGTACGACTGGCTCCGGGCGATAGGGGTCAGCACCATGCCATCCACGCGCCGGCCGAGGAAGGCAGCCACGAGCGACTTCTCCCGCTCGGGGTCATCGTCCAGGCTGGCTGCGAACACAGCGATGCCCCGCGCGGCCAGCGTGTCTTCCATTGCCCGGTGGATCTCGCTGCTGAACGGGTTCGCCACGCTGGGCAAAAGCAGCCCGATGGAGAGCGTCTGGCGGCCTGTGCGGCGGAGGCTCCCGGCCGCCATGTCCAACTGGTAGTTCAGCTGCTGGGATGCCCCGAGCACCCGTTGCCGGGTGGCCTCGGAGACGCCCGGTTCGTCGTTCATCACCCTGGAGACGGTCTTGATGCCCACTCCGGCCAGCGCTGCGACATGGCGCATGGTGGGCCGGCCCTTCGCGGAGTCCGCTTGGTAACGATTAGACATCGTTGTCATTAACTCGCCCTTCATCATCGAATTTGTCTTGACTCTACCCTGTGACGCTGATTACATGATGCCTGACATCGTTGTCAGGCACGGGATGTGCCACGAACACAGGAGATTCAATGTTGACTTCCAAAGCCACACCCGCCCTGTCGCACCGCCTGCTGGCGATCGGCGCAGTCCTGACCCTCGGCACCCTGAGCCTCACCGCCTGTGGGGGAAACTCCCCCGCCACGTCCGGTACCGCCTCCGGTGAAAAAGTGGGCGTATCGCTGATCGTCAAGACCACGTCCAACCCGTTCTTCGTCTCCATGCAGGAAGGCGCCAAGAAGGCGGCGGAGGCAGACGGCGTTGACCTCAAGCTCGCCGCCGGCAAGGCAGACGGCGATGAGGACACCCAGATCCAGGCCATCGAAAACGCCATCTCCAAGGGCGACAAGGGCATCCTGATCACGCCCAACGGCCCGTCCGTGGTGGATGCCCTGAAGAAGGCGAAGGACGCCGGACTCTTTGTCATTGCCCTCGACACCCCGCCGGACCCCGCCGACGCCGCGGACATCACGTTCGCCACCGACAACTTCGCTGCCGGCGAGCTGATCGGCAAGTGGACCGCAACCCAGCTTGCCGGCAAGAAGGCCACCATCGCCCTGCTGGACCTGTTTGACGACAAGATCGTCTCCGTTGACTACAACCGCGACCAGGGCTTCCTGACCGGACTCGGAATCGACACCGCCGACAAGAAGAAGAACGGTGACGAGGCC
>DATCVX010000757.1:0-4574 GCA_036566705.1 Arthrobacter sp.
CCGCCAGCAGATAATTCTTCACGAATTCAGCCACATGATTCTCCACCATGACGATCACGTCCCGGACGCTGACACCGCCAGCAAGGTACTGCCTGACGTCGATGCCGGACACGTCCTCCGCGCCCTCACCCGCAGCAGTTACGACACAGAAGCGGAGTTGACGGCGGAGGTCCTTGCTGACGAACTCGCTTCACGCATCATCAAGGGTGCAGCGAGCAATTCGCCGGAGCCCTTGGCGTTCCGCGAAGTCTTTGGCTGATGGAATTCGTTCCGGCTGCCACGCTATGGGTGCTGACCCTTGTCCGGCTGCCCACGGCCAAGGACGCGCGGCGTCGTTGTGTCTTTCTTGCGACTCTTTTCGCCGCTGTGGCCTGCACTCTCTATGTGCCGGCCGTCTATTACGCGGTTGATCCCTTTCTGGGTGGCAAAAACCGAGTCGGTCTGGTTACTCTTCTGTCCCTGTTGCTCGGGTTCTGGCAATTCCGTTCATCAATTCTGCTGGCAGTTCTTACGGAAGATGAAGGCCGACGGCGGCAACTCGCCTTGGGCAGGCTCGTCACCTTCGCCGCATGGACGGCAGTCGCGGTCGGGTTCAGCACGAGCCGGGTCGATGCCACGGATCAGAACCTTCCCCTGACCTACGGTGACCAACCGGGCATGGCCGTTTTCCTATGGACGGGATCTGCGTTCATAATCTGGGTGTGTGTAGACATCGCACGGGTCTGCCGCATCAACATTCCGAGCATGCGAACCCGCGCGTTTCGTTCAGCATTCCTTCTGATCGGCTTGGGCTGCGTGATGTTTGCTCTCGTGCTCATCAACAGGTTGATCTACGGTGCTGTTGTATCCTCGGAAGGATCGATGGGCCCTACCGCTACGGCCCTCAACGTCCATTATGGCGTGGGCGAAACGGTGGCGGTCCTTCTGGTCAGTCTGGGCCTGTTACTCCCCCGCCTAGCCTCCCAGCTTCATCACACCGCATTCGAACTTCGTGTACGTTTGCTTCTCCTGAAGGTCGATCCCATCTGGAGACGGATTACCAAGGGGCAGCTCCAACTCGTCTTAGCCAAACCCCACCCCACAATCGCACTCCTCCGTCGCCACCCTGAAAACCATCTTCATAGACGACTCGTGGAAATTCGGGACTGCGAAATGTCCAGCCCTACAACCGCGGCGCGGCTGAATGCGGAGGATCGCGCCGTCGTCGAAAAGGCAGAAGATTTCTTGGGCAAATACGGAGGAACGTAGCCCTCAACCACTACAGATTTTTACCTAGCGATAATAGCCATCTGTCATGTTGCAGCATGCTATTTTCCCCATGAATTGACGGGAAGCAATATTGCTTTTGTCATTCTGCATTGGAGTTTCTAGGCGACAATTCCTGCCAACCGATTCCTTTCAGAATGCCCGCCCATCGAATGCACGGGCTCTATGTTCGCGCCGCGTCGGAGGAACAGGAAAATGGAAACACTTGCAATGAAGACGCCGGCTGATGTCCTCAGCTTCATCGGGCACACGCTCGGTTTCTGGCCTCAGGAAAGCCTCGTCTGCATCACCCTGAACAGACAGAGGCTCGTCGGATCCACGCTTCGAGTGGATCTGCCCCAGACGGACGGTGGCCGTCTCCAATACGCGCGGACCGTCGCTGGCTACCTCAAAAGCGACGTGAATGCCGACAGCGTCCTTTTTGCGGTGTACACGTCCAGGCCCTGGCGTCCAGGTGAAGGCAAACCTCATGCTGAGACAGTCGCAGCGCTAACCCGGGGTTTTCATGGGGCGCCGGGTGCCAGGCGTGTTTAAGCAGGGAAAGGGTGCTCTGAGCTGGGAAAATAGTGGTTGTCGAGACCGTTATTTGCCGAGCGAGGGAGCACCCTTTCGATGCAAAAGTATAGTCGCATCTTCCCGTCCGTGCCGGTCAGTTTCACCGGCCAGTCGCTGATCTCCCACGCCGGGGTTTCGGTCCTCACCGGCTTCATGGATGCCCTGGGATTCGGCAGGCTCTGCGAAGAGCGGCTGGGCCAGTTCGTTCCTTCCGGCGCGCGGCACCGGCCTGGCCGGCTGGTGGGTTCCCTGGCCGCGATGCTCGCCGCCGGCGGGGAACACGCCTCAGACCTGGACATCCTGCGTTCCTCGCCCGGGGTCTTTGGTCAGCTGCCCTCGAACGCGACTGTGTCCCGGTTCTTCGAACGCACCGTCACGAATCCGGAGCTGTTCGGCTACGGTTTTGAGACCCTCACCCGGGAACTGCGCACCCGGGCATGGAACGCCGCCGGGAACCGGAACCCGGCCCTTGCCGCGACAGCCTTGGACCCGCTCATCATCGACATCGACGCGACCCTGGTGACCTCGCACTCGGACAAAGAAAACGTCGCCGGAACCTATAAAGGCGGCTACGGATTCGCCCCGTTCATCGCCTCGTGTGATTACGGCACCGGGCATGGTTCCGGGGAAATCCTCGCCTGTGTGCTGCGGCCCGGCAACGCCGGAGCGAACAGCGCCGAGGACCACATCCGGGTCTTCCACACCGCGACAGCCCAACTCCCCGAAAGCTTCTACGACGGAACCGGGGCCCTGGCCGGGGAGAAGGTCCTGGTCCGCACCGACAGCGCCGGGGCCTCGAGGAAGTTCCTCTGGCACCTGCACAGCCTCGGCGTGCAGTTCTCCACCAGCTACACCCTCCCGTTCGGCAAGGCCCACATGATCGACTGGATCACCGACAAAGAGTACTGGCAGCCGGCGGTGGACCAGACCGGGAACGACCGGACCGATGCGTGGGTCATCAACGCCACCGACGTCATACCGCTCACCGACTACCCGCCAGGAACCAAACTGTTCCTGCGCGCCGAGCCGCTGCACCCCGGCGCGCAGCCGACCCTGCTCGACACCGACGGGCACCGGATTACAGCATTGTTGACCAACTCACCGCGATGGCACGGCCCGTTCCTGGACGCCAGACACCGCGCCCGCGGCCGGTGCGAGAACAGGATCAAAACCCTGAAAAACACCGGCCTGGGCAAGCTGCCGTTCTTTGATTTCGCCGCGAACCAGGCCTGGGCAAACATCGCAGCCCTCGCCTTCAACCTGGTCTCCTGGATCCAGCTCGCGGCCCTCCCGGACGGCCATCACGCCAAAGCCTGGGACATCAAACGCTGGCGCTACCGACTCTTCGCGACCGCCGGGAAAATCATCACCCGCGCCCGACGCAACCAACTCCTGCTCCCCGAATCAGCCCCGGAAAAAGACCTCCTGAAACTGCTCCTGGCCAACACCAGCCACCTCAAACAGCTGCCCTCATCGGGCTGAAACAGACCCTTCATCCTGTCCCGACGAACAGCTCCGCCACCGGCAGTGGAACCGGCGCCAACCCCGAACCGAACCAGCGGGCCACACCGGACTGCCCGAAAACAGAAAACAACCGCTGGCCGCACGCCGGCCCGAACTCAGCGGGCATCACCGGCCATCATGAAAAATCGGGGCTAGGAGCCTGCGGGACATTCCAACTCCGTGTATGTACCCAGTCGGCAGGGGGAATCAGCGGCGCACGGGAGGGTTTTTGCGGGGGACTGCCAGGGCGTCCTGTTCGGGCCCCAGGCCGTGGCGGAACGCGTAGTTGGCGGCAGCCGTTCGGGCCGCCGGGCCGTCCACTCCAATCTTCAGGTAGAGGTTGGAAATATGCCTTTCAACCGTCCGCACGCTAAGCCCCAGACCCGCCGCGATGGATTGGTTGCTCTCGCCGCCGGCAATGAGGTGGAGCACCTGGGCTTCGCGTGGTGTGAGGCGAATGGCCGCTGAAACGGGGGATCCTGTTTCGGATGCCGGGGGCTGCGGTTCCCGAACTTCCTTCACCAGGGCGTCGATCTCCTCCGGCGTCAGTGCCCGTCCGGCCGCCAGGCATTCGCGGAAGGCGTCCTCTCCGACGAGTGCGGTGGCGGCGGCCGCAGTGAGGTCGAATTCGGCCCGGTCAAGAGCCCAGAGCACTGCTCCGTAGTGGTCGAGCCGCCCTTGTGCTGCGCCCAGCAGCCTCGCCGACGTCCGGGGCGACCCACCAGATGCGGCCACTGAAGCCCAAGCGGCCAGGGCCATCGTGACGCCCCAGTCATCGTTGCCGTCCCGCGCCACGCGCAGTGATTCGCCAAGATGATGGCGGGCTCCTTCGAGGTTCCCGCGGGTCCTGGCTACCTGTCCCAGCCTGACGCACCGCCGCGCAATGGCGAAGGCGTGGCCGAGCCGGCGGGCGAGCACCTGGCTCTTCTCGTAGCATTCGGCCGCCTTGTCGACGTCGCCTTGCAGGAAGGAGGCATCTCCCAACGCGAACAGGCAGGCAGAGGTCCACCACTGGTCCCCTGCCTCCTCTTCCAGCGCCAGCCCCCTGGCGGCCAGCGCCGCGGCCCGGGGAGCGTCCGTGCCCATGGTTGCATGGGCCAGAAAATGCAGTTGCCGTCCCACAGCGGCAGGATCTTGAAGCTCCGCGAAGATGGCGGCAGCTTCCTCCCAATGGCTTCGCGCCTCTGCACCGAGCCCTGCGTGGACGGCGAGGAAACCCGTTGATTCGTGGAGATCCGCCTGGAGCCGGC
>DATCVX010000758.1:0-2093 GCA_036566705.1 Arthrobacter sp.
GTCCGTGACCGTTCCGTGGTGAGCAACGTCAAAGCCGCCGAGAAGGCGGACCCGGCCCAGCAGGGCCACGTCGCTGCGCCGTTCGCCGGCGCTGTCACGGTCACGGTCAAAGCCGGTGACACGGTGAATGCCGGTGACACGGTGGCCACGATCGAAGCGATGAAGATGGAAGCGTCCATCACGACGCCGGTGGGCGGCAAGGTCTCACGCCTGGCCATCTCAACGGTTGAGCAGGTGCAGGGCGGGGACCTGCTACTGGTCGTGGAGTAACCACTTAAGCGCAACGCGGGGTCACTCCTTACCCAATAAACACTGTTTATCGGGTAAGGAGTGACCCCGCGTTGCTTATTGCTTAAGACTCGCGCGGAGCGCCGTACATCTCTTCGATGACCGTTTCGAAGTCCTTCATGAC
This sequence comes from Arthrobacter sp., assembly GCA_036566705.1. Classification (GTDB taxonomy): domain Bacteria; phylum Actinomycetota; class Actinomycetes; order Actinomycetales; family Micrococcaceae; genus Arthrobacter. Next base: position 413 of record DATCVX010000758.1, read on the forward strand.
CTGGGCCCGCTTGACCTTCATGGAGGGGGTCAAGTGGCCCGACGCTTCGGTGAAGTCGGCGGCCACGATCCGGAAGGACTTGATGGCCTCAGCCTGGGAAACGGAATTGTTCGCATGGGTGATGAGGTCCTGCACCGCGGCCTTGACCACGGGATTGTCCGCTGCTTCCTCAAGCGTTGTGGTGCCCGGCAGCCCATGGCGCTGCAGCCATCCCGGCAATGCCTCCTGGTCCAGAGTCACCAGGGCACCGATGAACGGCCGGTTGTCTCCCACCACCAGGACCTGGGAAACCAAGGCATCGGCGCGGATCTGGTCCTCCAGCAGGGCGGGGATGACATTCTTGCCGCCTGCGGTGACGATGATCTCCTTCTTACGGCCGGTGATCCAGACGAAGCCGTCTTCGTCGAGGCGGCCGATGTCGCCGGTGCGGAACCATCCGTCGGCAAATGTCTCCGCCGTGAGGTCCTCCCGCTTGTAGTAGCCGCGCATCACGCAGACGCCCTTGGCCAGGATCTCGCCGTCCTCGGCAATCTTGACTGCGTTCCCCGGCAGCGGTTTGCCAACGGATCCGATCTTGATCAGCGAAGGCGTGTTGACCGAGATCGGGGCTGTGGTCTCGGTCAGGCCGTAGCCTTCGAGAACCTGTAGGCCGATGCCTTGGAAGAAGTGGCCCAGGCGCTCACCCAGCGGGCCGCCCCCAGATACTGCGTGGGCAACGTGGCCGCCCATGGCAGCCCGCAGTTTGCCGTACACCAGCTTGTCGAACAGGGCATGCCGTAGCTTCAGGCCGAGACCTACTCGCCCATTCTGGCGTGCCTTGGAGAAAGCTATGGCGGTGTCAGCGGCCTTGTGGAAGATGGCTCCCTTGCCGCCGTCCTCCGCTTTGGTCAGGGCTGAGTTGTAAACCTTTTCGAAGACACGGGGCACGGCGAGGATGAACGTGGGTTCGTAGCTCTGCAGGTCCGCGAGGAGCTTCTTGATGTCCGGGGTGTGGGCAACCGTGGTACCAGCTGCCATAGCAAGGACGGAGATAAAGCGCGCAAAAACGTGTGCCAAGGGCAAGAACATGATGGTCTTGGCGTTCTCGTGCACGATCTCGCCGATGATCTCGAGGGCGTTCTCCGAGAGTTCGACGAAGTTTCCGTGGGTGAGTTCGCAGCCCTTGGGCCGGCCCGTGGTCCCGGACGTGTAGATAATCGTGGCGGTGTCGTCCAGGTTGGCGGAACTGCGTCGGGCTTCGAGGTCGGCGTCGCTGACGTCCCGGCCTGCTTCACGGAGGGCGTCCAGGCCGCTGCCTTCGAGCTGCCACACATGCTGCAGGGCTGTCAGCCCTTCCGAGGTGGCCGCCTGCCGGATGATGTCCTCGTGATGGGCGGCTTCGCCGAACGCGGCCACCGCACCGGAGTCGCCGAGGTTCCAGGCGACCTGGGACGGGGACGAGGTTTCGTAAATGGGGACCGACACACCACCGGCGAACCAGATGGCGAAGTCCACCAAGGCCCACTCGTAACGGGTGCGGGACATGATTCCCACCCTGTCCCCGGCGTTGACACCGCTGGCCATGAGGCCTTTGGCCAGCGCTTGGACGTCAGCCAGGAAATCCTTTGCGGACACATCCTGCCAGGCGCCTGCTGAGTCCAGCCGCGAGAAAAGCGAAGGGTTGCTGGGCTTGGCTGCCTGT
>DATCVX010000759.1:0-2236 GCA_036566705.1 Arthrobacter sp.
CATCGCCGCGGCGGTCACGGAACCGCCGTCGGACACCAGGGCCTATTTCCGTGGCCGCTGCGTCAGCAGCTTCGGCAAGGACGTTGTGGGCGCCAGCTGGGATTCGGTGATCTTCGACGTTCCGGGCTACGGACGGCTCCAGCGGGTCCCCACCCGGGAGCCGCTGAGGGGGACTAAGGCGCTGACCGGCGGCCTGTTTGCCCGGCACCGGGAGGCCGGTCCGTTCCTGGCAGAACTGCTGGGACAGAACACCAGTCCGCCGCGGGCGTAAACCGCCCCACCGGCCGCAGGGCGTGGCAATATGGGCGTATCGGATGTTCCACCCGGACCCGAGCTTTAACACGAGGGAGATAACAATGGCAGGCCAGGAGCAGCAGCAGCCGCAGTCGCGCGACAGCCAGGTCGAAGAGGACGTGCCGGAGGCCCCTCCCGCGCCGCCCGAAGCGCAGGCGTCGGCAGCGACCCAGGGCGTGGATGACCTCCTTGACGAAATCGACGGCGTCCTGGAATCCAACGCCGAAGAATTCGTCCGGGCGTTTGTCCAAAAGGGCGGTCAGTAACCGGTCCACAACGGCGGCGGAAGCCGCGGACGGCCGCAGATCTGACAAGACGTTGACTTACTACGTTGAAGGAGTGCATCAGTGCAGGAATCAACCGCCCATCAGGTAGCCGCCAACGCGACGTCGTCGTTCACCGAGCATCTGCAGCGGGACCGGCCCGAACTGCTTCCGTATAACCGGGACTTACCAACGGGAGCAGCCGCCACTCCGCTGCAGGTGCCGCACGCCACCACCATCGTGGCCATGAGCTACGACGGCGGCGTATTGATGGCCGGGGACCGGCGGGCCACCATGGGCAACATCATCGCAAGCCGCCATATCGAGAAGGTGTTTCCCGCCGACCAGTACTCCGTGCTGGGCATCGCCGGGACAGCCGGCATAGCGATCGACCTCACCAGGCTGTTCCAGGTTGAACTTGAGCACTACGAAAAAATTGAGGGCACACTGTTGAGCCTCGAGGGCAAGGCGAACCGGCTGGGTGCCATGATCCGCGGGAACCTGCCTATGGCGCTGCAGGGGCTGGCGGTCGTGCCGCTCTTTGCCGGATTTGATACTGCCGCGGGATTTGGCCGGCTGTTTTCCTATGATGTGACCGGCGGGCGGTACGAGGAACGCGAGCATCACACGGTCGGTTCCGGTTCGGTGTTCGCACGCGGCGCCCTGAAGAAACTGTGGCGGCCCAACCTGACGGAATCCGAAGCTGTCGCCGTCGCCGTGGAGTCACTCTACGACGCCGCCGACGACGACTCCGCTACGGGCGGCCCCGACCCCGTACGCCAGCTGTGGCCGGTGGTGTACACGGTCAGCCGGAGCGGAGCCCGGCGCGTGCCGGAACCCGAACTGGCCGCCGTGGCGGGCAGCATCATTGAATCACGGACCATAGCCCGGCGGGAGGCCTGATATGACCCAGCAGTTTTACGTTTCCCCCGAGCAGCTGATGAAGGACCGTGCGGATTTCGCACGGAAAGGCATTGCCCGTGGCAGGTCCGTGGTGGTGGTCAGCTGCCAGGACGGCATTGCCCTGGTGGCCGAGAACCCCTCCCCGTCGCTGCACAAAATCGGCGAGATCTACGACAAAATCGCCTTCGCCGCGGTGGGTAAGTACAACGAGTTTGAGAGCCTCCGGCAGGCGGGCGTGCGGTACGCCGATGTCCGGGGCTACTCCTATGACCGGGAGGATGTCACCGCGCGCGGGCTGGCCAGTGTCTACGCCCAAAGCCTCGGCGCCGTGTTCACCGCGGAACAGAAACCCTTCGAAGTGGAGCTGGCGGTGGCCGAAGTTGCGCCGACCCAGGAACAGGACCACCTGTACCGGCTCACGTTCGACGGGTCCATCGCCGACGAGCACGGGTTCATCGTGATGGGCGGCCAGGCTGACCGGGTGTCATCGGCCATCGCTGACGGCTGGAACGCGTCCCTGCGTTTCCCCGGGGCGATCCGGCTGGCCATGGGCGGGCTTGTCACCGACGCCGAGGCCGGTGTACTCCCGGCCACGGCAGTCGAAGTCGCCGTCCTGGACCGGTTGTCGGAAAGCGCCCGCGGATCCCGGCGCGCATTCCGGCGATTGAACGACGCCGACATCACGGCGCTGCTTGCTGAGGAGGACTGAAATGGACAAAAGAATCTTCGGTATCGAAACCGAATTCGGCATTTCGTATTCGAGCCCCGATTCGCGG